>CAIMFE010000140.1 GCA_903840235.1 uncultured Opitutia bacterium
ATCGATAAAGAACCGCATAAGCACACCTGCTCGCCAAGGAGATGCAGCCATCCGAGTGATTAATGACCAGGCCATCTTCCTTTGGGGTAATAATCCCGCGGCAACGAGAATCGCCGTGGGGCGGTTTTGTGAGCAAGTTCTAGGCATTACCTTCTGCCAACCAGGAATTAAGGGGGCTGATTATTCCCAGTTAAAAGTAATTCCCGTTCCCGCCGGAGATTTATTTCAACCCGCTTTCTACTGGAGAGCCGTAGGAGGCATAACTAACGAAGTTTCTAAAGATTGGGCCTTTTCGGTCGGCTACGGTAACTGCCCGGCATTCTCTCATAGTTTCCACAAAATATTTACGGAAAATGAATGGAAAATAGATCCGTCGTTATTTGCCGAAGACCAGCAAGGCTACATTAAACCTACCGGTTACGGAACTGATGCTAATCCTAATTTAAATCACCCCCAAGCCGTTACAATCGCCAAGCAATATGCAGATGACTGGTTTAAAAATAATCCCGAAAGCACGTCTGTTGCAATGGGCTTAAATGATAGTATCATTTTTGATAAGAAAGTGGAGAGTGAAGGATGGTTTCGCAACCGTCCCGTAAGAACTAATTATCTGATAAGTTTTCTAAATAAAGTCGCTGACGGAAGTTGGCTAAACCAAAGCAACCCCACTGATTTTAAGCGTACCTTTGGCACCCTTGCCTACTTAGACACCTTAAAAGCGCCTACGATTAAAGTTCACGCCGATATTTTTCCTTGGGTCTGTGTTGATCGTATGGGTTACGCCAACGTAGAATTTGCCCAGCAGGATATCGATAACTGCTTGGCATGGGTTAAGTCAGGTGCCAATCATGTCGGAGCCTATGACTATTGGTACGGAAACAGTTTCTGTATACCGCGGGCTAATTTTACCGCCCAAGATAATAGTATCAAAAAAATCAACCAGGCAGGCGTGACTGGCTGGTATGCTGAATTATATCCCATCTGGGCGTTCGATGCTCCCAAGGCTTGGATGGGGGCAAAACTATTGGAAAACCCGGCGGCCGAAGCAGAGGTATTATTAAATCAATGGTTTCGAGCGGCTTACGGGCCGGCGGATAAACCTATGCGCAGCGTTTTTAAAGTAATTGAAAGTGAATGGAATATAGTCTGCCAAACCCAGGGGAGAAACCAATGGATTTATGGAGCTTTTGAGGAGTCATCAGGGGAAATCTTAAGCGACAAAGCCATTGAAGAAATCGGGCAGAATCTGGCTAGCGCCGAAAATGAATTGGCGAAAATTAAAAACCCTAGCGAAAGAGACAAAAGGTATCTTTGGCGAATGAATCAATTTAGAGACGCGTGGAATTTAGTCGTGGATTTTCGTGAAGTTGTGCGACTACGAAAAGTTCAACCATCGACCGCCGACGAAGCGCTGAGTGCTTTGGAAAAACTCGTGGCAGCTGAGCAATTACTGGATGAAGCACAAAGTCGTTTTAATTTCAAGTGGGGCACCATAAGTCAAAAAGTAAACTGGAGTCGATTTACTGCCACCAACCCCAGGGATAAATGGATTCAACTGATAAAACTTAAACCCGAGTTAAGTGATAAACTTTTACAGTGTGTACAGGATGACACTGTGGGCTTAAGTATTTTAAGTTGGGTCTGGGAAAGTAAAAAATCGCAGGTAAAAATTCTGAGTTCCGCCACGAGTACAGATTTATTTCAAAAAAATTGGGTATTAGAAACTAGGCCATATAAAAACTCGGAGAAACAAGATAAGCCGGGCCTCATTGCCCTTAACAATCAAAGCGGATTGATGCGTCACACCGAAACTATTGGTGGAAAAAATTTGTTTAAATTTTCCATAAAACACAACCCAGTGGGCGGAAAAATTAAACTTTCGGTAACTTTCAAAGGACCGGATCAAAGTTTAACCCGCTCACAACAAATCAATGATTCACAGGAGTCCTTAACCGTACTATCGCCACCATGGACCGAACAGGTTGAATTTGGTGTGCAGTTTGGAAATGCTATAGATTTGCAGGCTTTAGAAATCAGTCAGTTAAAACCCTAGGTCACTTTCGGATAGTGATTAGAAAGGGATTGCCCTGAGTCTATTTCGTCTAAAGTTAATGTATCGTTATTCTAATGTATCCTTTTTTTAAAAGAGTCTTCGATGTCATTTTTTCCCTCGCTTGGCTTATCGGGTTCTCGCCTCTTTTGTTAGTCGTGGCCGTTCTCGTCCGTGTCAAACTCGGCTCGCCCATCTTCTTTATTCAAGAGCGACCCGGTAAAGACGCGAAACCCTTTCGGATGGTAAAGTTTCGGACCATGACCGATGCGCGCGACGATGCAGGCAATTTACTGTCGGATGAAGTCCGTCTCACCCCCTTTGGAAAATTTCTGCGATCAACCACGCTCGATGAGTTTCCGGAAATGTGGAATGTCTTGATTGGCGATATGAGTGTGGTCGGTACACGCCCACTCATGATGCGCTATTTACCCCGTTATAATGCTTTCCAGGCGCGGCGGATGGAAATGAAACCAGGAGTTACTGGTTGGGCCCAAGTCAATGGTCGGAATGCGATCAGTTGGGATGAGAAATTCTCCCTTGATGTTTGGTATATCGATAACAGCAGCTTTTGGTTAGATCTTAAAATCGTAGTGAAAACTTTTTTTGTCGTCATCAATCGTCGCAATATCAACTCCAGCAAGGCAGCAACGATGGAAGAGTTTATGGGCAACTAAAAGATAATGGGAAATAAATTTCTACCTGCACTTGAATCAATCAGAGGCTTAGCCGCACTGTTCGTGGTCTGCTATCATTGGAAAATTGCGGAAGTTGTGAGCAAAAATGGCTACCTAAGCGTGGATTTATTTTTCGTCATATCCGGTTATATAATAGCCAAACTTTATTTAGTTTTTCTGATTAAATTAGGATGCTTATTGGCTCTGTCTGAATTAACCTACCGATGGATCGAAAATCCCTGTCGGCTTTTTGTCAGAAACTATACCAATAAAAAAGCCGCTCAATAAGCGGCTTTTAAAAAACGGTGTCACTAAACTTTACCCGCTAACACCAATACGCTGGAAATTGAGTTTGGGTGGGAGGGGTGCATCCACGGGCACTATATTTCTTCCATCATAAATAAGGTTACAGTTTTTAAGTTGAGGGGCAAATTCCTGCCAATTAATTGAAGCGAACTCCGGCCACTCCGTTAAGATGGCTACTGCGTGGACACCGTTTATGGCCACAGCAATTGAGGAAGCTGATTTTAAATTCTCTGCTTTTTGTAAGCCCTTGGCAAATTCAGTGAAGTTTACCTTCGGGTCATAAGAAATAACTTTTAAGCCTGCCTGGAGTAAGTGCTGAACAATATCAATCGATGCCGATTCTCTAAAATCATTAGTTTCTTTCTTAAAAGCTAATCCTAAAATTGCTACGGTGCCATGGGGCGGGACGCTTTCAATAATTTTCTGAGCGAAGCGCTTCTTCTGCCACTCGTTAATCTCTATAACCTGCTGCCAATAATGTGCTACTTCAGGTAATGCATAAGACTCGCAAATATAGATAAGAGAGAGGACGTCTTTTTTAAAACACGATCCACCAAAACCCACCGAGGCCTTAAGAAATTTAGGGCCCACTCTGGAATCAGTACCAATGACTTTAGCCACTTCATCTATATTGGCCCCTGTTTTTTCACAGACGGCAGACATGGAATTGATTGATGATACTCGCTGGGCGAGGAAGGCATTAGCGGCTAGTTTGGAAAGTTCTGCCGACCATAATCCCGTCGTAATAATTAAACGAGGATCTACCCATTGGGCATAAATATCAACCAGGGCTTGCACGGCCTCACTATTTTCACCTCCGATTAATACCCTCTCAGGTTTTTCTAAATCTCGAATCGCGGTACCTTCAGCTAAAAATTCTGGATTAGATAGAATGTCGAATTTAGCTTGGCTATTATTATGCGTTAAAATCTCTTTTATTAATTCCGCTGTACGCACTGGCATCGTCGACTTTTCGATAACAATTTTTTGACCGCTGACATGTTGAGCAATAAAGCGCGCGCACGACTCAACATAGGATAAGTCGGAAGCCTTTCCGGCCCCCGGACCGTGAGTTTTGGTAGGCGTATTTACGGAGATAAAAATGGCGTCAGCCTCTTTAAGTGCCTGCACACCATCAATATGGTTAAGGAATTTTAAATTTCTGCCACGAGCTCTTTGGACAACTTCAGCTAACCCTGGTTCATAAACGGGCAAGGAACTAGAGTTCCAGGCAGCGATACGCACCTCGTTCATATCAATGACGGTTACATCGACGTGCGGACACCGATCGGCGATTACTGCCATCGTGGGGCCACCGACATAACCCGCTCCGATACAAACTATTTTATTTATTTTCATTTTTAAAATACTCGATGGTTTTAGAAAGACCTTCCGATAATTGGATCTTTGGCTCCCAACCCTGGAGGAATTTTTTTGCCTTAGTAATGTCGGGCTGACGTTGGCGAGGGTCATCAATTGGCATGGGCTGAAAGCTAAAGGGCTGATTTGAACCAATGAGACGCTGAACTTCCGCTGCTAACTCCAACATGGTGAATTCATTGGGGTTACCTAAATTAATCGGACCCTGATTAGACGGGAGGGCAAGTACACGAATAAAGCCCTCAATCAAGTCATCGACAAAACAGAATGAACGGGTCTGTTGGCCTTTTCCATAAATGGTGATCGGGGTATTATTCATGGATTGAATAATAAAGTTGGTAACTACTCGACCATCATCGTCGCGCATAAATGGACCGTAGGTATTAAAAATACGGACTAATCTAGCATCCACGCGACCTAGGCGGGTAAAATCTGCGCAGAGAGTTTCGGCGGCACGCTTACCCTCATCGTAACAGGCACGCGGGCCAGTGGTATTCACATTTCCCAGATATGATTCAGTCTGCGGATGCACCAAGGGGTCTCCATAAATCTCTGAAGTAGAGGCGTGCAGCAGTAAGGCCTTGTGTCTTTCGGCATTTTCTAGGGCGTGTAATGTACCTAAAACCGAAATCTTTAATGTGTAGATGGGGTCTTTTTGATAATGGGGCGGCGAGGCGGGACAGGCTAAATTACAAACCACATCACAGGGTATATCATAAGCATTAATTACATCATGTTTGATGAATTTAAACTTCTCCCATTTCTTTAAAAGACTTATATTTTTCTCTGTGCCGGAATGATAATTATCTAATCCGATTACTTCATGGCCTTCTCGCAAAAGACGTAAGGCTAAATTAACACCTAGGAAACCGGCGGCACCTGTAATAAGATATTTCATGAGTTGCGATAAATAGCTGCTATGTTTTTAGAAAAAATGAGCGGACCGTGTGATTTAGCTAAGGTCGTTGAAACTTGCTGAGCAACTTTCAACTCATCTGAATTCATAGAAGTTAATTTTAGTAAAGCGGATTGTAAATCTTGTAAATCGCCCGCTTTAAAAATTTGCGCATTTTCAGGACAAGCGAAATCATGCCGTGATCCAATGGCATCCGATAGCAAAAGCTGACAACCGGAAAGGGCTGCCTCATGAACGACTAAACCCCAAGCTTCACTGAGACTCGGTAAGGCAAAAATGCGCGCCTGTCTGTATATTTCGCCTAATTGCTCTGGCTGGGTAAAACTATTAACCTTAACGCGTGGATGGGCGGGCAGGAGTGATTGCTGTACCCCACTGCCGTACATTACTAATTCCCAATCGGGTATTTTTTCGGAAATTTGGATAAACGCCTGCGCCAGTTGTAAGCACTGTTTTCTATGGATATATTGTCCAACGAAAATAATGCGACGCGGGCGTTCCGCAAGAGGTGCACCACTAAAAAATAACTGGGGATCAGCGCCATACATGCCTTCCCAAATATTTTCGTTTGGGATACCATACCAACGTGCCAGGCGCCGGGCTGATTTTCCTGGAACTAGCGCCATATCAAATAGTCTTCGTTTAAAAATCCTGAACCATAGTGCGCCCAGAAATTGCCTTAAGTCGCCGCGCCAATTATTATCCATGAGTAGACAAACTTTTCCCCCACGACTTTTCACCTCTTTACCCAAGGCAGAAAACGCAGGATATGCCCAGCCCGACTGGAAATAAATATCAGGGACCGCTAATCCGAGTTCACTCCAAGTGACTGGCTGGCGGGCATCAACCCATCGAATCGACTGTCCTAGGGCCTCTTCAACACCTTGAATGGGCACAGAGGGGCGAGACCCAATAACTACACACGGTTGACCTACTTCAACAATAGCGGCGCGCAATAAGCGGGCGGCATATTGAGGTAGTCCATTCCAGGAAAATGCAACGAGCGGTGCCAATTTATATAATGAGGTTATCTTTAAACTGCCGACACCAAGATTCTATACAACATAATGATAGAATCGTGTAGCTAGCATCCACTTCACCCCTGTGATTTCTTTCGATCAATCGGTTTACTTCTGCGTAATCAAATAAGCCTCTTCGTTCAATAGTTGCTTTACTGAGATAGTCGTCGGTTAGTTTTTCGATATTATCTTTTACCCAAACACGAATAGGCACTCCGAAACCCGTTTTCGAACGATTGATAATCTCTGCAGGAATCAACTTCTCTACGCTTTTACGTAAAATCCACTTAGTCGTCAGGCCGTGTAACTTGTAATTCTGGGGTAGGCTCGCGGCAAACGACATTAAGTCTTTATCTAAATACGGTACCCGGGTTTCTACTCCGCATGTCATCGTCATTTTATCGGCGTAGTTTAAATTATGGTCACACAAAAAATATTTAGTCTCTAAGTAGAGCATTTTAGCCAAGGGGGTAAGCCCGGTGGGCAATGCTTTGAGCGACTCTAAAAAGGGTTGATCGGGGTTAGGGGTACGATGGGTTGTAACAATATCCTTAGACCATAAACGATTAATTTCCTGAGTGGAAATCCACTGAAAATAACCAACCATTCGTTCCTGTTCATCCCGGGATCCATGGTCGAACAGTCGTCTAATTCTTCTGAATAAAGTACTTTGAGGGGATAAGTTTCCAGCTAGGTTCTTTAGATTTATGCGTACAGACTTAGGCAGCCAGGTCCAATAGGCTTCAAAAGCTAATGCTTGGTGACGTCGATAGCCGCTAAATATATCGTCGGCACCCGATCCCGATAATAAAACCTTCACGCCGTGGGCTTTGGCTAGTTGTGAAATGTAATACTTGTTCATCGCCGCAGGATCCGCCTGTGGCTCGTCTAAATTCCAGACCAACTTGTCGATATCAATGACTTGATTTACGTTTACTTCGGCGAAGTGTAGATTTGCTCCAATCTTTTTTGCAAATCTTTCGGCATAGGGTAAATCAACATCGAAACCTTCTTTATCCCATTTACCAAACTTAATGGTAAAACAATCGAGTGGACGGTGGCCTTGTTTTTTCTGTGCTAAAGCGGTAAGTATCGTGGAGTCTAACCCGCCCGACAAAAAGGTCCCAACCGGGACATCCGAAAGCATTTGGCGGCTGACGGCGGTATCGAGATGACTAAGCAGCTCCACCTTGGCATCCTCAACAGATATTTTACGAACATTATCCTGGATGGGTATTTCGTAAAATTGCCAGTACTTTTGTAGCTTTCCACCAGAAACCACCATCGCACAACCAGGCTTAAGTTTACGAACATGGGCAAAGGGTGTACGTTCACCTGGAGAATATAAATAACTTAAATAGTGAGAAATGCCTTGAATATCTAAATCGCGATTCAGATCTGGCAGGTGAAGCATTGCCTTAATCTCACTGGCAAAAATAAAGTGGGTGGGTGAAAAACTATAGTAAAGTGGCTTCACTCCGACACCATCACGGGCAATAAATACTGTGTCGGTCCGCCGATCAAAAATGGCAAAAGCAAATATTCCGTTTAACTTCTCCAGCATGTCGTAGCCCCAGCGTAAATAGGCTGCGATTAAAACTTCTGTATCTCCGTGTGATTTAAAATCGTAATGACTCGTTAACTGTTCGCGCAGTTCCTTAAAATTATATATTTCACCGTTGAAAGTAATCGTTATTAATCCGTCCGCACCAACCAGTGGCTGATTAGCCGACACGCTCAAATCAATAATCGAAAGACGGGTGTGGCCGAAACTTACACCAGATTTAGAATCAGAGAAAACTCCGTGCGCATCAGGGCCGCGATGGCTCAATAGGCGAACCGCTCTTTCTGCAAGTTGTCTAGACTGAGGGCCGATAGCTCCAAATATTCCGCACATCTTTAGTTTTATTAATACCGCACACTAAGCGGTGTGGTGCTATACATAGCGAGCCATAAAGCTTTTAATCAGCTGCACCAACTTGTAACATTTTTCGTTCGTTTTCGGATATAAGTTCAACTGTGACGAACCTAACATTATCATTTTCTCCCTGAGTTGTTTATCTGTGGCCGCGGTATAAAGTGCCTGAGCTGCCTCTTCAGCTGAAGTAGGGTTAAAGTAAATTGCGCCTGGGCCACATATCTCATGGGCAAAATCCAGATCGGTCACAACGAGGGGGCGCCGCGCCGCAAAGGCTTCTAAATAAGTGGCTGAAAAAACTTCTAACAATGATGGGTGAAAGACCACATGGCATTCTGCATACGCCTGCGCGCATTCCTGAACATTTAAGTATCCCAGGGTTTCGAAGTGCTCAGCCATTCCCGTGTGCTGCGCTCGGCGCATTAACTCCATATAGGGAAACTCATGCTGAGGTAAACTCACCACAAATTTAAATTTAAGTGACGGATATTTATTTTTTAACTCCCGAGCTACATCGATTAAAAAAAAGTGGTTTTTATGTTTATAATAAGCAGAAAGATATAAAAACCTGAGGGGAGCCTCCGCAGGTAGATTAGGAGAAGGTATAAAAAGTGGGTTTATAGTGTTGGGAACGACGTGAATCTTGGCTATATCTATACCCAAAGCCTTGGCTAAGCCCTTCTGGGCGGTGGCAGTTTCTACCCAAAACTCTTTAGCTCGCGAAAGATAATGTTTTTTTATTTTGTGAATCGCGCCAAAGATTAGTTTCTCAAAAAAGGTATAATTCTTAAAAGCATAAGGGCCAGGATTCGTAACATAAGGATTAGCAAACCCCGTGAATTCCGGAATATCCAAGGATAGGTAAGAAGGTCCAAAAACCGTAAAGCAAATCTTACACTTTCTATTTTTTATGATTTCATAAATACTCTTACGTGCTGATCGACCGCTTATTAATTTAGCAGGACTTTGGGCAATGAGTATTAAACTCCAACCTGCTTTGGCTGCTAAATTTTTGCACTGATTATGAACTTTTTCTGAAGCTACGATGGTGACATCCCAGCCCAGAGTCTCCAATTGTTCATGCAAGTAATGGATAAAACCTACCGAAACCTGGACGCCTCCGCCAACGGTACAGGTTGAGGCATTAATTAAAATGCTGGGGTGATGCGCCATCTTAATAAAACTACTCAAAAGTAATTAACGGTGAAACCTTCTTCCAGAGTTCTTTATTTCTTTTGCCGGTTCTGAAGTAATTAACAAAAGTTAGAAAAATTACCGTAGGCCAAATCCAAAAAGGTAAACTTATTAAGTGTTTTAGGAAGAACGGATAATTTTTTTTGTATAATGCCACGACCAGAGGTGCACTAGCCTGAGAAATCGGTTTTAATTTAATTTTCAAATACGCTAAAGGGCTCATCTGATATCGTTTACTTGAGTTGGCCAAAAATTCTCCGTAAAAATCACGAAAATCGCGGTACGAACGTTGGTTTTTACGTGATAAAACAGCTACCTGTTGAGAATGAACACGGGCCAGGGTCCAGTGCGATGACACCTCGACATAACTAAAATCACGAATCAAATAAATCCAGAAAAAGACATCGAAATGAACCCAGCGGCGATCAAAGCCACCTAATTTATCGAAAGCCGAGCGACGTAGCGCGGCCGTCGTTATCGCAGGTAGATAGGGCATTTTTCCCATACTGAGGGCGCGACTGAGTTTTACATCAGGGCCCGATAGCTCATAAACAGGGTTGGACTCGACCAGGGAAGACATTAGTTCTTCGCGGGTCTCCACTTTTCCCTGATTATTAATATGTCGATAAGTATGGCCGTCGCTAAAAACATGGCCGGGTTGATGCGCAACGAGTGCACAATCTGTATCTTTTATCTCAGTTAATATTTGGGCGAGGGCTTCAATTGCTCCAGGTCTCAATAAGTCATCATGACAAAGTAACTGAATCCACTCATTGCGGCAAAGGCGGATGGCTCGCGACATGTTATCGGCTATCTCTAAGAAAACCTCAGAGCGCTCAAG
>CAIMFE010000141.1 GCA_903840235.1 uncultured Opitutia bacterium
ATTTAAGGCTTTCTCGAGCACATTTAATTTAGCGGGTATCGGCTGGTCTTGGAAGGGTACGAGCACGGGCGATACGTTTTCGATTTTAGAAGATGTGGTAGCTGAGCTTGATTTAACTAAACCCAAAGAAAAAAGATTTTCGGTGAAGGCAAAGAGATTGGATGTGACACCGACGAGTGAGGGCACGCAATTAACCTTCTCGGGTGGCGTTTCCTTTACCCGTCAAGGTGAACAAATTATCTGCGAAGCGATTGATTGCATTTTAGATGACTCAGGAGTGGGTGATAAAAATTGTAAGATTATCAAAGCACGTGGACAGGTGGTGCGCACCTATCTCGACCAAACTATTAAAGGGGACTCGGTCGTTTATTTCCCTAAAACCGATCAGTTAAATGTCGCCGGACATGTTAAACTCTCTGAACCAACACTGAACATTACATCAGATACTTTGGCCTATGATGGCCGAACGGGTATTACTTTATTACAGGCCACCACTGAGCCAACGGTTGCGGTCAAAGCCCAACGTAAGGATAAGTCGATGATGGAGCTGACGGGTCGGTCAGGTCGCATCGAGCGCGATCCTAAATCAGGATTACAAACCGTGGTGATGGATGGTCAGGCTAATTTTATTTCCGAACAGGGAATGCTTAATTCGCAAAAAATTTCTGTTAAAGAACTCAGCGAAGGTGGGAATGTCTTAATTGCGGATGGGGCCGTCCGTGGATTGGTTCAGGAGACTTCATTCAATGCTGAGCATGCACGATGGGTGCAGGCCAAGGGTCAGTTGGAACTTTCGGGTAAACCTAATTTAGTGGATAAGCGTGGGATTGATTTAATGGGTGCACAGATTTTTTCCGACTCATTACTCCAGCAGCTTATCGTAAAGTCTGATTCCACTACGCGGGCTACGATTAAATTCCGATCGGAGTCGGTGGGGGCCGAAGGTGGTAAGGCAGAGGCTAATCAAATTCTTATATCTAATTCCGGCACGTCGGCTGAAGTGGATTTAACCGGTACCGTGAAGTACTCGATGGACAAAATGACCACCGAGTCTGATCGTTTAGTCGCTTATTCTGTACCCCGTACCGCCCAAACCAAGAGTGGAGTATTTGAACTTCAAAAATTGATGCTTACAGGCAAAGTCCGATTTGCACAACCAGGGCTCAGTGCAACGTCGGAGCGTGCAGATTTTCGACCTAATGTCCAAGTGCAGGAAATTTTACCGCAAGACAGTCTTAAGGGTAAGGTCGAATTACTTACTCTCGGTGGTGGTAGTGGGGCGAGCCGACCTAAGCTTTTCTTAGAAATGGAAAACGGGAAAGTCTCCGAGTTTACCGCGGATGCTCACGAGATTTTAAGTTCTAAGGATTTAACCAAAATGTTTTTACGTGGCTCCGTCGCAATGCAAAGTCCTAACGCCAATGTCACATGCGACCTCCTCGAAGGTTTGGCTCGTCCCGATAAAGCAGGAAATCGTTCGCCTGAGTTAATTGTCGGGCGGGGCAATGTTTCCGTGAAAGCCGATGAAACCACTGCCGTCGGTCGTACGATGGAAATTAATCCCAACACTGGTGAAGCTCGACTCTTCGGAGACGCTCGCGTGCGTGATCGCGATGGCCACGAAGGTGTTCCCGCCAATTCGATAGTTTACGATTACACCAAGCGGATTTGGAGAATGGACCAAGTGGTTAATGCTCAGAACCCCAAACAAGTTATCCGACCCAAAATCATCTTAGGGCCTGAGTTTTTCCTTCCTCAGGTCAAAACGCTCGACAAGGCCCAATAACAACTTCCTCATTACACTATGGTTGCCTCTAACGATAAGTCTCTCGTTCGCGCGCAAGCTCTGGCTAAACACTACGGTCAGGCCGTTGCTGTTAAAAATGTAAGTCTCGATTTACGTGCCGGAGAGATTGTCGGTCTGCTTGGACCTAATGGCGCCGGCAAAACGACTAGCTTCTATATGATGGTGGGTTTGATTCCTGCCACATCTGGAAATGTTTTTATTGATGGCGTTGACGTCACGGCGATGCCGATGTGGAAGCGTGCTAAAAATGGGATCGGTTATCTGCCGCAAGAGTCTTCCATTTTTCGAAAACTTTCGGTCTGGGATAATGTCTTGGCCGTCGTTGAAACTTTGAATTTATCTTCGCGCGAAGCACAGGCTCGTACCGCCCAACAACTGACTGATTTAGGCTTAGAACGCCTGGCCCGTCAGCCCGCCTTCACACTTTCTGGTGGAGAACGTCGCCGCTTAGAAATTGCCCGAGCTTTAGCCACCAATCCTCGATTTCTTTTAATGGATGAGCCGTTTAGCGGGGTGGATCCTATTTCGGTTGCCGAGGTGCAGTCCATCATTCGCCGCCTTAAAGATAAGGGCATTGGGGTGCTGATTACTGACCATAATGTGCGCGAAACGCTATCGATTGTCGACCGGGCCTACCTGATTCACCAAGGACAAGTGCTTGTCTCCGGCACGGCTCAGGATATCGTTAATAATCCTGAAAGTCGTCGATACTATCTCGGCGAAGGTTTTAAACTATAATTATAATATGTCTTCTGACGCTCCCGAAACTCGCCCCGAATCCGTCTTGGTCAGTGAATTTTTTCACACCTACCGCGATATGTTGCAAATGGAACTGATCGCCGGTGCCGAGGGTTTAGATAATGTTATTTCCGAAAAATCGATTAACCGTCCGGCCTTAGCTGTAACCGGTTATTTTAAAGAATTTGCGCATCGTCGTTTGCAACTTCTCGGCGCAGGTGAAATGGCCTATCTCATGGATCAGGAGCCCGATGTACGTTTGCGTTTAATGGAAGCGGTTTTCAGTAAACAAATTCCTGCGATGGTTGTCTCGCGTGGTTTGAAAGTAGACGAGTCCATTAAAGCACTCGCCGATAAACATCGCGTGCCGATTATTCGCACTCAATTAAAATCAAAAGACTTTTCTGCCGAAGCAACGGTTTTGCTCGAAGAAAAATTTGCCCCGCGTACGAATTTGCATGCTACGTTGGTCGACATTAAAGGCGTCGGCGTTTTATTACGCGGTGCTTCCGGAGTCGGTAAGAGTGAATGTGCACTCGCTTTGATTGAGCGTGGTCACTCCCTCGTCGCCGACGATTTTGTTCTGGTTAATTTAATCGGTGATCGTGAATTACAAGGCACGTC
>CAIMFE010000142.1 GCA_903840235.1 uncultured Opitutia bacterium
TAATCTATTAGCGAACTTACGAGGCCTACCTGAAGACAAAGGTCGATCCACTTTTCGTCAGAGTGTGTCCATCGATGACGCTGTGACGCAGGCATTTAAAAAACTACGATTAGATAAGCCAGTACCCGAGGATGCGATTGTAGCCTCGTGGAGTAAATTATTACCTCTGAAGTTAGCTCGTCGTTGCGCGCCCTTGAGAGTCATCGAAGATGGCCGACTCATTATTCAGTGCGAAAGTGCCGTGATTAAATCCGAAGCCAGATTCTTTGAGAAAAGTTTATTGCAGAAAATCCGTGAACTTCCTGGCTGTCGCCAAGTCAAAGCGATTTCCTGGGTTACGGCTTAGGATACTTTTCTTTCGGCTCAAACGGCTTTAGAAACGTATCTTTGAAGTCGTAGATATTGACGAAGTCTTCGATTTGATCTTCGGGTGAACGTCCAAAAAGCCCTGTATCTATGATGTTAAAGACGATGTTACCGACATCGACACTCTTCTTAATGCCCCAGTTGCTTAACAAAGCAAACGAGAGAGGTCCGTACGTTTCTAAAGTATGAATACGAAAGCCCTCGAGGAGTTCTTTGCCCGTAACGTGACGATTGGTTTTCTTGCTCCCCTTCTTTTCCTCTCCGTGCACCTGTTTTTGGGCGGAATCTAATGCCATGCGCACCAGGTGATAAGACTGTGGGCTGTAGCGTGGGTCTTTTTCGTGACAGAGTTTAATCGCTTCTTCGAAATTCATATCAAAGTTTTTTGAGCTCGTCTAAGAGGCGTGCATTTTGAGCTTCGGTGCCAATGGTGAGTCGCAGCCAGCCAGTCATACCGTAACCTTTGAGCGGACGCACGATGACTCCAACTTTCTGTAGTTTAATAAATGCTTCTTCGGCATTGGGAACTTGTGCGGCTAAGAAGTTCGCTTTGCCGTCGATATATTTAAAGCCTAAGGCCTTAAGACCTTGGCTTAATTGTGCGATACCCGCTGCATTAACTTTCTTACTCTTATTCAGAAACTCTTGGTCATCTAAAGCCGCTTCGGCGGCGGCGAGCGCGGGCAAGTTGACATTGAATGGTTGGCGCACGCGATTGAGTATTCCGCAAACTTCGCTGGAGCCCATGAGATAGCCAATGCGTAGTCCAGCTAAGCCATAAGCCTTGGAGAAGGTACGAGTGACCACGACTTTGCGTCCAGCCTTGATCAGTTCGCGTAAGTCCGCAGATGAATCTAAATACTCGGTGTAAGCTTCATCTAAACAAAAAATAACGTGGTCGGGTAATGATTTCGCTAAATCAACAATGTCTTGTGGATTGTCCGTTCCGCCGGTCGGATTGTTCGGACTAGCTAAAAATAAAATACGCGTTTTATCGGTTACCGCTGCACGCATCGCTTTCAAATCGTGACAGAAATTCGGCATCGGTACTTCGACCGGTGTAGCCCCTTGCATGAGTGTGGCTAATTTATAGACGACAAAAGCTTGTGATCCGAAAATAACTTCGCTGCCAGGTCGCAAGAAAGCTTGAGCCAGAAGAATCATCACTTCATTGGAACCATTACCGATGACAAATTGGTTCGGCTGCATAGACCAAACTTTAGCAAGTTTTTCGCGCAAGAATGTCGAACCACCATCGGGATAAAGGTGGGCTGACTCTAAAGCCTTTTTGGCTGCGGCCAGTCCGAGGGGCGATGGGCCTAATGGGTTTTCATTCGAGGCCAACTTAATGACTGAACTCGGATCGAGACCAAATTCTCGTGCCACCACTTCAATAGGACGCCCAGCCTCGTAGACTGGCTGAGAGAGCACCTGATGATTGGCCAATTCGGAATAGGTCGGCATAAAGTTAGATATCAAACCATCCTTGGCAATTTGGCAAGCGTCGGAACGCCCTCCCCGCTTGCCTAAATCAGTTTTTTTATATTTGTTCGAAGCATGCGAATTATCGTTACAGGAGCCACCGGTTTTCTGGGGCGGGCTGTAGTCGAGGCCGCCCAACGCCGTGGGCATGATGTTTTAGCAATCGGCGGCAAAAACACTCTCTATCTCAGTGAGCCCGTACGTTTCTTGCAGATGGATCTTTGCGACGATGTTAAATTGCAATCACTGATACTGGAAGAATTTCCACAGGCCGTCATCAATTGTGCAGGCTTAACTAAAGTAAATGACTGCGAATCTAATAAAGAGTTAGCCGCAGAACTGAACGAACATTTGCCGAAGAGATTGGCACAACTTTGTTTCCACGTGGGCGGTAAACTCATCCATTTTTCTACCGACATGGTTTTCGATGGAAAATCAGGCAAATATGGGCACACCGATCAGCCCCGTCCGCTCAACACGTATGCCGCAACTAAGGCTGCCGGTGAGGTAGCTGTCTTAAATTACGGTAGAGAACATTCGGCAGTCGTCCGAACTTCGGTTCTCAATGGAAATTCTTTTACCGGACAATTCTCACTGCATGAACGACTTTTCCATGAGTGGGCTAGCGGTAAAGTGAGTTCGCTTTTTACCGATGAGATCCGTCAACCCGTCTCATTTAGTAATCTTGCGGATGTCGCCGTAGAGTTGTGTGAGAGAACGACACTCAATGGCGTTTATCACTGGGCGGGGCTGGATGCGCTGAGTCGTTATTCGATCGGTCAAAAAATCGCTGAGCATTTCGGTCTAAATTCCGAAAAACTCATTAAGCCAGTGACTCGGGAAAATGTCACCGATGACCCCCTGCGTCCCCGTAATCTTAGCTTCTTGCTTCACCCTCTTGCGGGTAAACTTCGGACGCCCGCCCAGACATTTATTGACCAATTAGGGGAATTACGTGTGCCCCGCGGCTGTGAAGACTGGTATGAAAAGGAAACCGGTCGAAAGGTCGTGCGTTTACTCCAGAAGTCGTTAGATTATTAATATGGATGTACTACCCCGCGA
>CAIMFE010000143.1 GCA_903840235.1 uncultured Opitutia bacterium
CATTAAATAACTCTCAGCGGACTTGGGCAGAGTCTCAAGCGGATAGTTTAATTTTACTTAGTCGGTCTCGTTAATAGGCGGGGACGCAGCCCTGCTTTGACGACTGAATCCAAAACTCCGACCGCTGTACCCGTGAGCGAACGCTCATCCGCGACGATTAAAACCTCGGCCTCAGGGCTTAACTTGGCCTTGTCGGCGAGGGTTTTATTCAAATTCATTTGGCTAATTTCTTTGCCCTCGAGGTAAATTTTTCCTTCGCGATCCACGCCGATCACCATCGAGGCGGCGGTGCTGCTCGTACCACCAGCATCAGCCGCGGGCGGGATAATCGACAAGGTGCGTGCTTCTTCGAATCGACCAGCCAATAATAAAAAAAATACCAAAACCACCATCACATCAATCAATGGAATGACGTTGATTTCGTTACGACGACGGCGAGGAATGACTAAACTCATTTCGATTGCTGTTCGAGACTCTCGACTAACACGTCGACCTGGCAAGAAAGAATTTCGACATGTCGACCGAGCCAATTGGAGCCAACGAGTGCGGGAATTGCGATGCAAAGCCCAATCATCGTGGTGCTTAAGGCGAGTCCGACGCCACGAGTGAGCGTTTGCGAATCGGGCAAACCGTGCTCAGGAAAAAGCGTCGCCAATCCAGTAACCGTTCCCAAGAGGCCCAACAAAGGAGCGGCGGCGACGATACTGTCGATGAGGAAAAATCCGCGTTGGAGTTTTATTAATTCGGATCGCGCGAAGGATTTGAGAACTTCGCCACGGGCTCCCTCTTGCCAAAAAATAATAATCCGTCCGGCCACAGATTGATTACTGACTTTGAGCGAGCGGGCTTCGCCTTTACGCACAGCCTGCAAAAGGGAGACCGGAACCACTCGACCAGAAATAAGAGCGATGGCGCGTTCAGTGATGAGAAAAACTACCAGGATGGAGCAGATGCCTAGTGGCCAAAGAAATAAACCTGCACCTTCGATGAGAGTATTCACGTTACTACGCTGAACACCTCAAAACAGTGAGCAAGCCCGCTCTCAATCGTAAAAAAAGTGTAAATTGTATCTTTTATGACCGATTTCAATCCTTTAATCACCGCTGTGTCTATTTTTCGTCAATGATTTAAGAATTTCGGGGTTTTACCTCAATTCTTTGACTTTCTCCCCTATTTTGTGTTCAATTAAACATTACCCCCAACGACCCTTTAATGAATCGTAAGCGCTCAGGCTTCTCGCTCGTTTTATCCTTAGCCATCATGGCAGGGATGGTCATGTTGGTGATTATCTTGGCGGCGTTTCTGCAGGTCGAAACTCGTTTAGCTTTAGGACATTCTGGATACATGCGAGCACGCCTCAATGCGATTGCTTCGGCCAAAATGGCGCTGGGTCAGTTACAACAATTAGCGGGCCCCGATCAACGTGTGACCATGCGTGCGGACATGTATGATGCGGGCAAAGCACCAGGCGCACAATCGTCTTCAACCGTTACGACAACTGAAAATCCTTCAGCTCCCGCAGGCGGAAAACTTTCGCACCAAAAAAGATATTGGACTGGGGTGTGGGCGACGGGTGGTGTCAGCCAAAATCGTGTGCGCGATTGGAACGTTGCGAAGCCGCATGATACTCGACTTTTCCTCGGTTGGTTAAGTTCACCTGGAGTAATCAGCAGTACAGATCCGGAAATCGCTGACGCGAGTAAACTGCCCAACTACATACCCAATGGAGGCATGTACAATAATAATTCCTCTCCTTATCCACCAGCGACAAGTATTGTCGACACTACAGGAAAAACCTTAATCGATGATTTAGGAAATGCACTTTCGACAACGCCCGACACTGTTTTAGTTCC
>CAIMFE010000144.1 GCA_903840235.1 uncultured Opitutia bacterium
AGGAGCAGAGGGACCAGGCGCAGCATAACTACGCATTTTATTTACTAAGTCGGGATCAGACGCGATGAGCGATATCGCAGCTTCGACCGGCACACGGTAAGTTCCGTCGCTATTTAAACCTGTGGCAGAAATTAATCCCTTGGCCTTTGATTCCGTATCGGCGCGCAGTGCTTTTTCAGCGATACGGCGTTCAGCGTCCGAATTAGTTTTCGGACTGAAAGCAACATACGCGTAGGCGATGGCAAAGATCGCGACAAAAACGAATGCTAAAATGCCTAACCAAGAAGCAACTTGGCCAGGAATTAAAGGGCGATCTCCATTAGAAGAATTATCACTCATGGTAATTGATAGACTCGAGAATACGAGGGTCGTGGACGGGGATAGTTTCTGCCTTGGTGGAGGCACGTAAAAATAATCCGATGACTAAGCAGCCGAAACCGGCAATCGCGAGTAGGTCTAGCGCGAGATAGCCACTGATGAAGGGCGAAACAGTGAAACCTTCGGGTGCAGTCTTATCGACGATTTGACGTGGTACCGCGTTGAACCAGAGATCCACAATGCCACCTGCAAAAATAATGAAGGCGATGGTGAGCAAACGACCGGCAATAATTTTTGAACGATAGAATAAAAGTGAAAGGAAAGGCAGGAAGAAGAAACCGAAAATGAGGTACATCGAAACGCCCCACCAATCGCTCTTTAATCCAGTGACTGGATTAAATTCACGTATATTGTACCAAAAAGTTTCTTCAGGAATATTCGCGGTATAAATTAGGAAGTACTGGGAGAAACTGATGTACGCCCAGAAAACTGTGAAAGCGAGCATCAGACAGCCGAGGACGTGGCGGTGAGCTTGGTTAAGGAGTCCATCGAGCCAACCACCGTTGGAGAGTCGATAAGTCACAATCACCGTCGTCGCTAAGGCCAAACGAATCGATAAAGCGAAGAACCATACACCATACATCGTTGAGAACCAGTGATAGGAAAGCGCCATTAAACAATCGAAGGCGAGCATGGTGAGTAAAACCGCACTCGCAGGAATGCCGACTGCGGAAATCGCATGCAGTGTATGAGTGTGCTGCGCGGAGCGTTCTTTATCTTGCTTGAAAGACCAGTTACGAAGAGCCCAAGTAATCGCCCCGAAGAATAAAACATAAACGGCGATACGGATGAGGAAAAAGTTTTCGTTAAGGAACCAGCTTTTTGCCTGAAGAATAGGATCATGCCCTACTTCATGTCCGCTTGGTAAAATATGTGAAGCATTCGTCCACTCCCAGAGTATGTGACGAAACTCTGGAATGAATGCTAAGGGAACTACACCCAATAAAAGTACAATGGGTAAAGCACTAATCATGAACTCCCAAGAGCGACGAATGATCGGAGCCCAACCAGCGTCGAACACTCGCGTAATCATCGTCAGCATCAACATGCCGATCAGTGTAGAGACCCAAAATAAGCAACCGACTAAAACAGAGAGTGCGGGGCGATGATCGTGTTCGCCTAAACCGAGAAAGGCGAAAGACCACACCGCAACCAAGGCAACAAAGCCGAGGGCAACAAAGGTTGTCCAATGTGAAGATAAACGAGAAGGAGATGCGCTCATGGCGAATTATTTGGCGGTGGCCTTGATGGAGGCGGGGGTGATTTCTGGTGGGCAGAACTGAGAAAGTTGCAGGGCGCGCACGTAAGCGACTACCGCCCAGCGTTCTTCAGGTGAAAGTTTATCGCCGTAAGGCATCATCGTATTTTTGCCATTCGTGATGACGTCAAAAATTTGGCCCTGGGGATAAGCGCGATAGGTAGCCGTTTGTAAATTAGCAATCGTGTTGATGGCGATGTCCCCTTCGATTGCTGAACGTACTTTCATAATACCATTACCATCGGCCGCTTGTCCGTGACAGACTGCACAATAAATTTGATACTTCGCACGACCCAATTCCAAAACTTTGCTATCAATCGTGTAAGGTTGTAATTCACCCGACGATAAAACGGTGAGACTCTTCGCCGGGAAATCTAAGAGGAAGTTACCCTTCTCATCTTTTCCAGTAACGAACGCGGCGTTGAGTGATTCCGCACGACGATACTCTGCGGAAAAAACTTTGGTGGGTTCAAGACCGGTACCACGCGCAACGGATCCAGCCACAGGTGGGCGTGCGTCGCGTCCATCGGCGAAGAAAGTATTTTCACCCTGTGCTTTATACTTCGACTGATAGTCCATATCGTCGAAAAGATAAACCGGAGTTTGCTTCGAGGTCTTTCCTTGGAAACCCAGGAAGCCAATCACAGCAACAACAACGATAGCGAGAAATGTAAGGTAGCGGCTCATGGTGGAT
>CAIMFE010000145.1 GCA_903840235.1 uncultured Opitutia bacterium
CGAAACCTGGAACGCATCCGCTCCGGGTTCACGCTCAACGCGGAGTGCTACATTCTTTTCGAGTTCTTTAGTGAGACGTTCACCCACCTGACGGCCGGTAACAAATTTTCCATCGCGACCCGCAAAAGGTGAATCGTTAACGCGGAACGCCATCGTCACGGTAGGTTCATCAACTTTTACTGGAGGCATTGCCTTGGGGCTTTCGATATCCGTAATCGTCGCACCGATTTCAACGTGATCTAATCCGATGACGGCACAGATGTCACCCGCAGTGACTTCTTCGGCTTTCACGCGACCTAAGGCTTCGAATACTTCGACCTCGAGTGTGCGTTGTTTAAATTGTTCGCCGGCTCGGTTGATGAGCATGACCGGCATGGAAGGCTTAACGCGACCTGCGGTAACGCGGCCCACGGCAATACGACCTACGTAATCACTGTACAGAATCGCTGTAACCATGATTTGCAGGGGGTTAGCGAGCGCTTCTTCGCGACTCTTAAATCCGGCAGCTGCACCACGGGAAGAACCTTCAGCATAAGGCTCAGGAATGTGGTCAACGATAGCGTAGAAAAGTTCTAATAAATCTTTCGGACGTTTACCTTCTTCAGTCTTCGCACGATCGACAGTGGCCCAACCATCGCGGCCGGAAGCGTAAACTACTGGGAAATCGAGAGCGGATTCTGGAGCGTCGAGCGCGACGAGTAAGTCGAAGATTTCATTCACGACGGCATCGGGACGAGCCGAAGGTTTATCAATTTTATTTACGACAACGATGGGCTTAAGACCTAAGGCCAAAGCTTTCGATAATACGAAGCGTGTTTGTGGCATCGGTCCTTCGAAGGAGTCGACCACGAGTAAACAACCGTCGGCCATATTTAAGACGCGTTCAACTTCGCCACCGAAGTCAGCGTGACCAGGGGTATCGATTAAATTAATTTTGTACTCATCTTTATTGCGTGGATCAGTCCAGCGAATGGAACAATTTTTTGCGGTGATGGTGATACCACGTTCGCGCTCGAGATCGCCCGAGTCCATGATCAGGCCGTGCTGACCACCAGCGAGCTTGTCGAGGTCTTCAGTGCGGAACATACCGGACTGGTAAAGTAAGCGGTCGGTCAGGGTAGTTTTTCCATGGTCGACGTGCGCAATGACTGCAATGTTACGTAATTTCATCTGTTAAATGCCCTACGCATAGGAAAAATCGCTCCCCTGCAAGGGGATAAAACAATTGTGGCAAATGGGTGACGGCCAAAACCCGATTTTCGGCTCAATTAGGCCAATCCGTCGCGCACTAAAACGGCTTCGGAATCGAGGTTTCGACCCATAAAATCGCGGAAAATCTTATCGGCAGGCTCGGAATTACCCTTCGAAAGAACCTTTTCTCTAAGTTCCCTACCCACTTTAGAATTTAAGACCCCCTCTTTCAAGAAACGGGTAAAGGCATCGGCCTCCAAGGCCTCGGCCCATTTATAAGAATAATATCCGGCAGCATACCCAGTAGCATCGGAGAAGAGGTGACTGAAACGTCGAGCCATCGATGGCACGCGCTGCGAAGTGCGAGTCTGCCAAGACGCCATCGCATCGTTCCAATGTTTATCGAGATCCGCATTTTTGAGTTCGTTCGCACGAATGTGTAAATCTAAATCTAATTTAGAAAAACAAAGTTGGCGCATACATTGTGAAGCGGCGCGGAAATTCGAAGCAGCGTCTAATTTCTTTAAAAGATCAGAAGGTAATTTTTCACCAGTCTGATGGTGGCGAGCAAAGAGCGCGAGCGACTCTTCTTCCCAACACCAGTTTTCTAAAAGTTGCGAAGGCAGTTCTACGAAATCCCAAGCCACGCGCACACCGGATAAAGATTCTACTTCAACCTCAGATAATAAATGGTGAAGTAAATGTCCGAACTCATGGAATACTGTCGTGACTTCGTCGTGCGTGAGCAGAGCTTGCTGACCGTTGACGGGAGGTGTGAAATTACCACACATTAGCCCTAAATGTGGGGTAAATGAGCCATCGGGACGCGGTCCACCAGTACGGAAAAAATTCATCCAAGCACCGCCACGCTTCGACTCACGCGGAAACCAATCGGTATAAAATGAACCGAGATGACGTGAGCCATCATGCACTTCGTAAAATCGAACCTCCGGATGCCAAACGCTGACAGGTGTATTCTCAATGCGTGGCGCAGCGGCTTTGAAGACTTCAGCTTTCCCGGTTGCATCAACATAAAC
Organism: uncultured Opitutia bacterium; assembly: GCA_903840235.1. Lineage (GTDB taxonomy): Bacteria > Verrucomicrobiota > Verrucomicrobiia > Opitutales > UBA953 > UBA953. Next base: position 2,229 of record CAIMFE010000145.1, read on the forward strand.
CGTATCACGCGCGACTACCTGAATTCCAAAAAGATTTCCAAAGAGTTTAAACATTCCGGCAATAACACCTTCGACAGGGAACCACGGGCGCAGAGCTTCATCATCAAAGCCGTGATATTCACGACGCATTTTTTCGAAATAGAAACCAAACTCCCAAGGATGCAAAACACGTACCGCATCTTTTTCAATTTTGGCACGGTACTGTTCTAACTCTTCGACTTCTTTTTCGAATTTAGGACGAATGCGCACCGCCATGTCTTCGATAAATTTAAGTGCCTGATCGCCCGTTTGGGCCATACGTCGTGCCGTCGTAAAATCCGCAAAGTGCTTTTTGCCCAATAAACGGGCCTTTTCATCACGCAGTGAAAGGATTTCCGCAACCAAGAGCGTATTGTCCCATTTCCCTTTATAACCCACTTGGCTCAATGCCTCCCAGCATTTTTGGCGGAGGGCGGCATCTTCTCCATATTGTAAAACAGGAAAAACGGATGGTTGTTGTAAAGTGATTCTCCAGGAATCCGGACGGCTTTTGGTTGTCGCTGACTGCTTGGCTAATCCGAGCGCACTTGGGGGTAAGCCCTTCAACTGATTTTCATCATCAATAAAAATTTCCCAGTCATTGGTAGAATCTAAAACATTCTCCGAGTACTTTTGAGTTTTTTCTGCGAGCGCGGCATTTACTTCAGCTAATCTCTTCTTTTCTTCGGGCGGCAGACCCGCACCGTTCTCTTCAAAATCTGCAATCGTTTCCTCTAGAAATCTACGCTTAATGCCTTGCAGAGATTTTGCTTCGGCGGTGTTTGAGTAATTTTTGAAAACCTGCCAGATCTCGGGATCGAGCGAGAGTGAAGTATAAAACGCTGTGACTTCGGGCAAAAGTGCATTGTAAGTTTTGCGAAGGTCGGGCGAGTTGAGCACTGAATCGAGGTGCGTAACCAATCCCCACGCACGTGATAAATCCTTCGTCGCACTTTCAAAACCAAGGAGAACGTTTGTGTAGGTGAGTTGCGGACCAGAAAGTTTTTTGAATGCCTCGATGCGTTCTTGGGCCTGTTTCAAGGCTAGGCGAATATCGGGCTCGATGGCGCTGGATTGCAACTGACTCCAATTGAAGAGGAAGTCGTCTTTGAGAAATGGGTGCACCCGTCCATTAAGACGAGGGTACGATAAATTTCAAGGGGACTCCGCAATTCTCAGGCAAACTTCTTCAAGTATCGATGACACAGGCTTGCGCCACGAGCCCTGAGCCCAAATGTATTAGGTATGAACAAGAAAGAGGCGATTCCCGTCACCAGCATCGAAGTGATTCCGACCAAGGGCGGAACCG
>CAIMFE010000146.1 GCA_903840235.1 uncultured Opitutia bacterium
TCCAGTGATTCGACCCGAGTCAGAAATATTTCTCACAGCCATCGCGTAGGCTGTCGGATCGCCAACTAATATAACCTGTTTACGCCCACGTGTGATGGCGGTGTAAATTAAATTTCGGGCCAACATGATGCTGTGTTGACGGAGGAGGGGGATGACGACGGCGGGGAATTCAGATCCTTGAGATTTATGGATACTCACCGCATAGGCTAATTGAAGGTCAGATTGCTCGCTGCGTTCGAACTCCACGCGGGTGCCATCAAAATCAATCAGCATATTTCCAGTTTCGGGCTGAATCTCGAGCACGACGCCGAAGTCGCCGTTAAAAATTAACTTATCATAATTATTACGGGTCTGAATGACTTTATCGCCCGTAGTGATTCGTCCCGCCTGAGCGTGGGGTCCGCGTAATTTTTCTTGGAGTGCTTGGTTGAACGCTTGAATCCCACCGGTGCCTTTATGCATAGGGGCGAGCACTTGGATGTCGCGCAATGGATCTAGTCGTAATTTATTTGGCAAAATTTCACAGCAGAGTTGGGTGACTTTTTGTACGCATTTTTCGGGGTCATCAACGCGCAAGAAGTGAATGTCTTGTGAGAAATCTAATTTATCAAAATCCTCAACCGGGTGGGGCGGATGAGCATCGGAATGTAAAATACCGTGAGCAATCGTGACAATACCCGAGCGCGCGCCTTGTCGAAATACGCTATCCAGTCGAGTTACTGCAGCCACATTGGATTGGATGATATCGCTTAAAACATTTCCCGCACCTACGGATGGTAATTGATTAACATCGCCGACTAAAAGTAGGTGAGCGGTTCCAGGAATCGCCCGTAGTAAGGCCGCGGCGAGTTTCGTATCAAGCATGCTAGACTCGTCGATGATGATAAAATCTACGCTCAATGGATTTTCTGTATTGGCGGTAAATCCGCCTGCACTGGGGTCAAATTTCAATAAGCGGTGAATGGTTGAAGCTGCAACGCGTGTTGCTTCATGCATCCGTTTGGCTGCTCGACCCGTCGGAGCCCCTAATAAAATTTTAACACGTTTCGCTACGAGAATATCGCAGAGGGCTTTGAGAATCGTTGTTTTACCCGTACCAGGTCCGCCGGTGAGAATGCTGACCTTATTTTTTAAGGCCATCATGACGGCCTGACCTTGGGCTTCGGAAAAAGTAAAGCCCGCGCGATCTTGAGCCCACGCCACAGCTTTATCGGCGATGATGGGTGGCAGATTACTTGGGGTATTGGTTAATCGACGTAGCGAAGCTGTGATGGAACGCTCTGCATTTTCTTGTGCGCGAAGTTGGATGAGTCGCACGCCATTCGTCTCAAGTAGGCAGACTGAATTTTCTTTGATCAGAACTTTTAATCGATCTTGTACGATGGAGTAATCTACTTCGAGTAGTGCGGTGGCTTTTTCAAGTAGGCCGACTTCTGGAAAAGCGCTGTGACCTTCGCCTTCCAGTTCTTCTAAGGTATGCATAATGCCAGCATCTACACGTTGTGGGCCGGCGGTGGGCAGTCCAAGATTTCTCGCAATTTTATCAGCGGTTTTAAATCCAACCCCTTCGACTTCGCGACAAACCTTATACGGTTCATTCATTAAGATCTTTTTAGCTTCGTTGCCGTAAGCCTTAACAATACGGAGGCACAGTGCGTTGGTGACGCCGTAGGTTTGGAGAAACACCATGACTTCACGCAATGCCTTTTGTTCTTCCCAGGCGGCTTTAATGGATTTTGCGCGTCCGGGTCCGATGCCTTCAACTTCACGAAGTCGGGCAGACTGATTCGAAATAATATCGAATGTGCGCACGCCGAATTTTGCGACTATTTTTTCGGCGTAAGTTTTGCCGACGCCTTTTACTAATCCACTACCTAAATATTTACGGATGCCGTGAACTGAGGAGGGGAGGCGTGACGTAAAAGATTTTACGCGCAGTTGGGCGCCGTGCTGGTGATGGCGCTCCCAGAATCCGATGACTTCAACCGTCTCGCCGCATTGCACACCGGAGAGATTTCCGAGAATGGTAATTTTGTCACCCGTTTCTGGACTTAATTCTGCAATCGTAAAAAAGGTATCTTCATCTAACCACAAGATACGTTCGACCACACCTGAAAGCGTGATTTCAGGTCCGCGAGACTCTTGGCGCGGGGGCGACATGGTTTAAGCCAATCATTCCTTGGTCGAAGGAGCGAAACAAAACCTTAAAATCCGAAGATGGATTTTTGTAAGGCGGGTAGGTCGATATGCACTGTGTCTGGCCCGTACGGCAAGAGCTCTTCCACGGTGTGACTACCCGTTGCCACGCAGTGTATAGCCGCCAGTTTACCGTTTCGTGCGGTTTCGATATCAAAAGGCGAATCGCCCACCATGATTGTACTTTGTGGTTTGGCGCCGAGTGTGCTCGTGACGAAATGGGTGAATTCCGGTTGGGGTTTACGCCAAGGGTGTACATTGGTGCCGAAGACGCCGTCGACGAGATGATCGATTTTGAGGTAACTCATAATTTTTTTTGAGTTAGTATCATCTTTATTAGTGTAAACGGCTGTGCGGACTCCGCGGGCTTTGAGGCCTTCAAGAATTTCTTCACATCCCGCATAAGTTTTAACCCCTTGCATCATGACCGATGGAAAATGCTCACGAAAAAGTTTAGTAGCTACAGCGGCGTTATCTTCGCCCGCTAATTTTTGTACGGTAACATTGACGGAGCCACCGACGGCGCGCCGGATCTGCTCGTAGCTTACGCCAGGCAAGCCCATCAGTTTCATAACATCATTATAACACTGATGGATGCCCTCAAAGTTATCCACTAAGGTGCCATCGAGGTCGAATAATACGGTTTCGGGAAGGGGGGCTGACATGCTGAGAATAACTGAGACGTTAATGGGTGTCTTTCCAAGTTTGGAATTGAAGAAAAGCATTTTACCCCTACTTCTTGCGATATTCCCATGACCTTCTCGCTCGATTTAACCAAACCCCTTAGCCGTGTGGGCTTAATCGTTAACCTCGTTTTCCTCACCGTCGTTTTTTCTGCGATCTCCTGGTTAAGTTTTGGTTTTATGACCAATACGCTGCCTGCTTCTGGCGCCCACGAAGCGGAGCAAGCGATTGCTCAAAAAGTACAGGATGAAACATTTTCGAAATTAAAAGCCGCTGCCAAAGGAAAAGTTTTCGATGAAAAAGCAGCAACCGCTGAAGCTCACGCAAAAGGTATGGAAGCTGCTGAAAAAGAAGCTGAAAAAATTCATCATCACGCGGTCGAAGGTTGGGCACCATTTGGAATTTTCCTCCTTATTTTATCTGCAATTTTCTTCACGGGTTTTCTATCCATCGCTCTTTTACGTCGTGCCCACGATGCCGCTGCATCAACACTTTTAGGATTCATCGCTATCGCTGGTGGATTAGCCTATGCTACCTTTGTCGCCTTTGAGCCTTTCTTAACGCATCACGCGCTGACCAAGACTTGGGCGCCCGCTGGAATTATAGGTTTAGTTTTGATTTTACCCCTGTTTTTCAAGGCTGAAAATCAAAGTCACGCCGACGACGCTCACTGATTTTTAGAGTCGGCTGACTTGGCCGAAATCAAAAATCGTGTGACTGATCAGGCCATCTTCAATTGCGCCTAAGTCAGTTTCTTTTCCTGCGCTGATCACTTCGCCATCGCTCCAGGCGAAACTGTAACCGAGGGCGGAGGGTTTAAAAAGTGAGTTATGTCGAACAATCGCAGGAATCGTTTTCTTAACTTTCGTTTCCGCGGTTACTTTGCTCGGATAGTTTAAACTATGAACGTGCAATCCAGTGACGGGCTTACCGACTAAGCTCTTAGCAAACGCGGCGGCGTGATCACAGGCTGCGTCGAGATGAGGTTGGATGCTGCTGGGGCAAACGCTGGGGTTGCGATGAACGGCTTCGAACACGCTTTGTTCTAAGTCGAATGAACAAGCTACAGCGGGGAGACCCCAAGCACTTCCTTCGGTGGCACCGGCAAGAGTGCCCGAGCTTAGACATAAGGGCATGGTGGCATTGAACCCAATATTCATGCCTGAAAGTACCACATCGGGTTTCTTTTTTAAGAGATTTCCCAAGGCGATATTCACGCAGTCGGAAGGGGTACCATCAATGGCCCAAGCTTCGTGTCCGCAATTCGGATAGGCTGCTACGGTGACTTCGCGGTGGCGACTGAAGGCACGACCGATCCAACTTCTTTCGCCGGAGGGTGCGGCTACCCAAACGTGGAATCCTTGTTTAACGCAGGAGCGAACTAGATTTTGAAAAAAA
>CAIMFE010000147.1 GCA_903840235.1 uncultured Opitutia bacterium
ATTTTAAATGACTATTTGAACCCGACCTGTGATGTTTAAATACAGATAGGTGGGCGGTGCTTGCAAATTAGGCATTTTTTATGAACTTTTGCGAAGTCCGAAATACGTATTCCAATGTTTTCACGCATTTTTAACAAGGTCCACCTTTTCACCATTTCCATTTTTGGAATTTTGGTGAGCGCTTGTTCGCGCGACGACTTAAATGTTCGTCAGTCGACCCTCGATCCCAAGGGCCCCGTGGCGAAGATGCAATTCGATGTCTTCATGGACACCGTTTGGTTGGTGCTCGTTCTCTTTGCACTTGTTGGCGGATTATTAGTTTACGCAGTCATTCGTTTTCGTGCACGTGCTGGTCAAGAGACGCGTCCGCAAATTGAAGAAGGTCACGGTAATCCTTTAATCGAAATCGGTTTAATCACCGCATCGATTGGCGCCTTAGTTTTCATCGCGATTCCCACGCTCAGCGCTATTTGGTATACGGACGATGTGCCCGCTGAAGCAATTCCTACCTCAAAACTTTCTGCGTGGTATCAGCACCTCGATGAGAATGGAAAAGAAAATTATCCTAAAGCTCTCGCGGGTGATGTTTTAGAAATCGACGTCATTGGTAAACAGTGGTGGTTCCGTTTCGAATACCCACAATTAGGATTAACCTCGGACGCTAAACATACTGTGCCGAATGAAATTGTTATCCCCCGCGGCAAAGCGGTGCGTCTGAATTTACGATCGGAAGACGTGATTCACTCTTTCTGGTTACCGAAGATTGCTGGTAAAGTGGATTTAATGCCTGGCCGTAAAAATAAAATGTGGATTCAGGCCGATCAAGTCGGACACTTCTATGGGCAGTGTGCTGAGTTCTGTGGTGATTCTCACGCCTACATGCTCTTCCGCTGTAACGTGGTAGAGCCCGAAGAATTTGCAAAATGGGTTAAAGCGCAAAAAGCTGAAGCCGCTCCCGTTGAGCCGAATTCTAAAGCAGAAAAAGGAAAAGCTTTATTCGCCGCGAAGACTTGTGCGATGTGCCATAATATTTCTGGTCACTACGGGGCAGGTAATTTTGGTCCCGACTTAACTCACGTCGCTTCACGTCGCTCACTCGCGGGTGCCTGGCTCGATAATCGCGATCGCAAGGCGCAGTTAGCATTAGAAGTTCAAACGAAGAATACCGAATCATCGACGCCCGTTGACCCTGCTGTTCTGAAGGCCAACTTAATTAAGTGGATTGGTTCTTCGGGCACCTCTCACGGCATCGATGGCCAGCCAAGTAAAGATGTTAAGCCCGGTAACCGCATGCATTATTACAAGATGTTTAACGTGGTGAGTCTCAATGAGAGCCACCAACAATTCACTGCTGAAGAACTCGATTGCTTAGCGGAATACCTCTTAACCCTTAAATAATTTAAATCCAATGTCACACGACTCCCACCACGCGCCTGTAGCTTCTAAAACGGAACTCGCTCCTGAACGCAGCGATCTCGGCTTAATCCGCCCCGATCGTTCAACAGGCTGGGCCGACTGGCTCACCACGGTCGACCACAAAAAAATTGGAATTATGTACGGTGCCTTTGCGATGTTGTTCTTCTTGGTTGGTGGCGTGGAAGCCTTGGCCATTCGTACCCAGTTAGCTCGTCCCGATAATGATTTCGTGACCGCTCGTATGTATAATCAGCTCTTCACGATGCACGGTACCACGATGATTTTCTTGGGTGTGATGCCTCTTTCGGCTGCATTTTTTAACTTCTTAGTGCCTCTGCAAATTGGTGCGCGCGACGTTGCCTTCCCTCGACTCAATGCCTTCTCGCTTTGGACATTCGTCGCGGGAGCGTTTGTTTTAAACAGCAGCTGGTTATTTGAGTTCGGACATCTCGCTGGGTGGTTCAAAAATTTCGATTGGTATAAGAGTTTAGTTTATACCGACTTCGCACCGGCGAACGGTTGGTTCAGTTACGCTCCGCTCTCGGGTACGATTGGTCAGGCTGATGCCGCCTTACACTCTCCACGCTTCACGGGCGTAGGCACTGACTTCTGGATTATCGGCATTCAAATCCTCGGCATCGCTTCCTTAGCCGCCTCATTCAACTTTATTTGTACGATCATCAACATGCGTGCGAAGGGTATGACCATGATGCGTCTTCCTGTGTTCACTTGGATGACTTTAGTAACTTCGATTTTAATTATCTTAGCTTTCCCCGCAATCACCGTCGCCCTGATTGAATTAATGTTCGATCGTCAGTTCGGTGCTAACTTCTTTAATCCTTCCGCCGGTGGTCAGCCCATTCTCTGGCAACACCTCTTCTGGATCTTTGGTCACCCCGAAGTTTATATTTTAGTATTACCCGCGATGGGAATTGTTTCTGAAGTTCTTCCAACCTTCTCAGGTAAATCTCTCTTCGGTTATCCGATCATCGTATTCTCTGGTGCTGTGATTGGCTTCCTTGGCTTCGCAGTTTGGAGTCACCACATGTTTACCACGGGCTTGGGTGCTGTGCCGACTGCTGCCTTCGCTTTATTAACGATGGCGATTGCCGTTCCCACCGGTGTTAAAATCTTTAACTGGCTCGGTACACTATGGGGTGGTCGTATTCGTTTTACACCTCCGATGGTACTCGCGTTAGGATTTATCTGGATGTTCATGTGTGGCGGATTTTCGGGCGTGATGCACTCAGCTGCTCCAGCCGATGCACAACAACAAGATAGCTACTTCGTGATTGCACACTTCCACTACGTTTTACTCGGTGGCGTTCTCCTCGGATTAATGTCCGGACTTTATTTCTGGTTCCCAAAAATCTTTGGCCGTATGCCCAACGCGAGCGTTGCTTACATTGCTTCCGGTCTAGTGATTCTCGGATTCAATTTAGCGTTCGGTCCGATGCACTATCTCGGTCTCGCTGGTCAACCTCGTCGTACCCACACCTACCATGCGGGTAACGGCTGGGAGACATGGAATTATGTAGCGACAATTGGCGCCTTTATCTTGGGCATCGGTGTTTTCTTAGCTTTCGCTAATTTAGTATGGACGGTCTTTAAGGGCGAAAAATGTTCCAATGATCCTTGGGACGGTCGCACCCTTGAATGGTCACTGCCTTCACCTGTACCTGAATATAACTTTGCTCGCAGTCCGATTATTGCTACTCGCGATGCTCACTTCGAAGACAAGTACGGTAGTAAGAAAATTGGATTTGAAAACGATGGTGGTGAGGACGGCGTTCACATGCCTTCTCAATCGTGGATGCCCCTCGTTGCAGGTTTTGGTTTTCTCATGATTGGTTTTGGTATGCCACTCATGGCGATGGGAGTTCCTCACGCCGGTTGGGTTATTATTTCCGGACTCGGTGTAATGTTCTTAGGTATCTGGCTCTGGGCTCTCGAAGGTCCTGGTGGCTACATGCTCAAGACTCCTACCAAGAGCTCGCCGACTCCTGCGCCAGCCAACACCTCATCCTACTAATTTAAATAATCATGTCTCAAGTTGCTGAATCTTCTCACGCCCCCACTTCAACGGGGATCGACCACAAGAAGCTCATCATGTGGCTCTTCTTGGCTTCGGATTGTATGTTCTTCGGAACACTCATTTCGACCCACCTGCTTTATCGTAAA
>CAIMFE010000148.1 GCA_903840235.1 uncultured Opitutia bacterium
GCGGCCATCGAACTGGTCGGTCGATTAGGCCCAGCGATTTTAGTGAATTTTGCTAAGCTCCATTTTAAAACCGCTTACGAGGCTCGTGGCCTCGAACCCCCAGCACCCAAGCCTTTCAAAGGTCGCAAGAAAGCAGATTAAACTGTGGCGTCTCTGGCTACATTCGACCGCAAGAAAGGCAATGGAAGACCAGGGATTGCGGGTCTGGATGAAGCCGGACGAGGATCACTTTGCGGACCAGTAGTCGCCGCAGCTGTTTTACTCGATGCGGGATTTTACGGAGAGGCTACCTGGATTCGTCGACTGAAAGGCGCGAACGATTCTAAAAAGCTTTCGCCCTCCAAGCGAAGCGATCTGCATCAAATTATTTTCGAGATGCACGAGGAGGGAAAATTAAAGGCAGTTTGGGCAGAAGCGTCAGTGATGGAAATTTCTGCGCATAACATTCTCGGAGCAACGCGCATTGCGATGGGTCGATGCATGACGAGTTTGGCACAAGGTCCCCTCGCTCCCCTATTTCCCGCCGCGGGAACAGAAGGCGAATTATTTGGTTGGCGCGATGAGAAGAATTTTTTGGTGCTCGTGGATGGACTACCCTTACGCCCTTTCACCTGGGCGCATGAGGCAGTGAAACAAGGCGACGGAAAAAGCCTAGCCATTGCCCTGGCCTCTATTGTGGCAAAAGTAGAACGTGATAAGTTATTAATTAAAATGGAGGAAAAGTATCCAGAGTATGGCTTTGCGACCCATAAAGGTTACGGCACAGCCGAACACTGCGAAGCATTAAGAAAATTCGGACCGTGTCCCGAACATCGTGATTTATTTATTCGCGGAATTTTAGCGGGCGAAGATCCGCCGCCCGACTCACATCCGGAATTTGATTTTAATTAAAGCGCAACGGCATCGACCAAGAGCCACGCCCAAGTCGCGACCACGCCGCCCGATTTAGGGTGTAAGCGGTCGTAGTCTTTAATCAGTGACTTCAAAGTTGTGGGTGACATACGAGGCGAGCCCGTGACGCCACTGCCATGCAAAGCTCTGAATAAATCAATCGATGAGGGATAAATTTCTTGTGACTCTAAAACACCATGAGCTCGTACATCAAATTTAGCACTCTCCAGTAATTTCAGCCACTGATCTTCATCGCGCCAATGCAAGGGCCCCTCGCCCATCAAATCGCGAAGTTCAAATAAACAAGGATCACAAGGTACACCTAAGAGCAAACGCCCTTCATCTGGCATAGCATCATGCCAGTTCCGTAAAACCGCCACGGGATCGGGCGCCCAATGCAACAGACCTGACGATGCTAGTGCTTTTGCTTTGGGTATTTTCGTAAAAGCATCACGGACTTTCCAATCAGCCAACGGAGCATTTTGCCGACCCAGTTCCACCATCGAAGGCGAGTTATCGGTGGCTTCCACAGAGGCTCCCTGAACCAATAAAGCATTTGTTAAAAATCCTGTACCTGCGCCCAACTCAGTAATTTCAGCACCGCGAGGAAAGGGAGCAAAGGCAGCTAAGGCTTCAGCGAAACGACGCTGGGGGGCAGCGTGTTGATCATAGGTGTGGGCACGTTCGTTGAAGCGCATATGTTAATTCGAGTTATCGGCGAGAAATTCGCCAAGGTTGTGCCCTAATCCATCTACAATTTGGCAGCCTACGATAGATTGGCAAACTCCATCAGGACTTAATAATAAATCCTCCGAACCCACATACGCCTCCCAGCCACTCGGTAATCCCTGACGACAAAAACTAATCAGCGAGATTCCGGCAGGTTGAGATAAAATTTCTAAACCTTTTAAAAGATTTTCTGATTCATAGGGTGACTCAGAAATATTAGAGGGCGGTAGTCCTGCCCGATTTCGGAAATCGGCCAATGCGTTGGGTAAATCTGTTTTAACTAAACGACTCAACCAACGCACCTGGGTCTCACTGACTTTTCCACATTTTGAATGTTCAGAGCAAAAAGAAGTAAACGGAGCGATGAGTAACGCTTTGGCGGGCAACTTAACGCCTCGAGAAGCTGCTTCTAAAATTAGATGAGCACCCAAGGACCAACCAATCACCATATCGCAACCGACTAGGTTTTCCGCTGCACCCATCACAGGTGGATAAATTAAGTGCTCAGCATCGGGTGCATGACTCACTGCCAAGGGTCGCATTTCCTCGAGCGAAATTCCCCACCCGCCGATCCACCCGATTTTCATGGAGTGACTCCTTTCAATATTGAAATGAATTTTTCGAGATGACCGGAATTTAATCCGCGCCGTAGAGAAATTCTAATGCGTGCAGTATTCACGGGCACCGTAGGAGGACGAATCACTGAAACAATAAATCCGGCAGATCTTAAAGCCTCCGCATAAAGCTGAGTCTTTTTTACGTCTCCAATGATAAGCGGAATTATAGGTGAATGAAAATCGGGTGAGGCAAACCCAGCCGCACGCAAAGCTGCCCGCCAATCTCTCGAAAGTTGATGTAACTGCACTCGCTCTGAAGTTAAATTTTTAGTGCGACTAATAGCAGCTAATCCTGCTGCCGCAGAAGCCGGACTAAGATAAGTTGAATAAATAAACTCGGCGGCGAAATTGATGATCGTATTTTTGATAAGAACATCGTGACATAAGACATAGGCCCCTTGTGCACCGAGCGCCTTACCTAAAGTGCCTACGACAATATCAGCGGCCGCTCGCACACCCTGCTCTTCCTGCATGCCTGAACCCGTTGAACCATGCCAACCTGTAGCGTGAGCTTCGTCCAATACCCAACAAAAGTTATAACGCTCTTTCAGTTTTGAAATTTTTAATAAGTCGGGGCAATCCCCGTCCATTGAGTAAACACTTTCGGTCAC
>CAIMFE010000149.1 GCA_903840235.1 uncultured Opitutia bacterium
CGTGACCAGGCTGATGGTTTCTGGGATGAGGTGGTTTTTGCCACCGTGTGGGTTAAGGGCCTTGTTACTCATTGCAAATTGTGGTTTTGGGGGTAACAAAACTTACTTGCAAGCCGGAAGGAAGGTCCATCGTCTTTGCCACCAAAATAAGTGCAACTCGTCCTAATCATCCATGGCCTTTAAGCCTTCAAAACCCTCAATCCACGGCGAAACCCCTGACTCCTTGGGGCTGAAGCTTGCTGAAGCCGGTCACCCTAAATACCGGGCGGGGCAGATTTTCGAGTGGATTTATCCCCGCCGAGCCGAATCCGCCGAAATAATGACCAATTTACCGGCCAATTTACGGGTTTGGCTGGCTGAAAATTACGATTTTACCTCAACCGAGGTGCTTGGACGCAAAACGGCCCAAGACGTGACCCAGAAACTTTTACAAAGACTCCGGGATGGATCTTTAATCGAGACCGTCATCATCCGTGCTCCCATGGAAGGCGTCGGCCAAGATAAATCCCGTCGTACCATTTGTATCTCTACCCAAGTGGGCTGCGCCTACGGTTGTAAATTCTGTGCTTCAGGTCTCGATGGCTGGAAGCGTGACTTGAGTGTTGGCGAAATTGTTTCGCAACTTGTGCAAGTTTGTCGAATCGAAGATCAAGCCGATCCCGCTCGCGCCGCTGAAGGTTTAGCTTCGTTCGATAACATTGTGGTCATGGGCATGGGCGAACCTTTAGCCAATTATGATAATTTGATGGCGGCATTGAAAATTGTAAACGCCCAGTGGGGCTTTGGTTTTGGTGCCCGTCGCGTGACGATTTCTACCTCGGGGGTCGTTCCTAAGATTTTAAAATTAGCGGAAGAAACTTTAGGATTCCGTTTAGCAATCAGTTTACACGGTGCGACCAATGAAGTGCGGGAAAAAATTATGCCGGTGAATAAAAAGTATCCGCTCGAAGAATTAATTCCCGCCGCCAAAGCTTTTGCCCGTGAGCATGGTCGCATGCTAACGTTAGAATTTATTCTCATTGAAGAGATTAATGATTCACTCGAACAGGCCCAAAAATTAGCGGTGATTGCTCGAGAGTTACACGCTCACGTTAATTTAATTCCTTACAATACAGTTGAAGGACTCGAGTGGCGTCGACCTTCGATTACTCGCCAAGATCGCTTCGTTAAGGAACTGCGTGCCTTAGGCGTCACCGCGACTTTACGTCGAGAAAAAGGGCATGATATCAATGCCGCCTGTGGTCAGTTGAGACTACAGAAAGAGAAAAGCTTAGGCGCAGATTCTACGCCAGTTACGGACGCTTAAGCAGTTAATCCAGCGATAAAAGCTCGGCGATCGGGCGCTTTATAAAACGCGGTGCCTGCTACCAAGGTGTCGGCTCCGGCCGCGCGACACTGTAAACCAGTCTCGCTGTTAATTCCGCCGTCGACTTCTAAACGGAATTTTAAGCCACGATTTTTTCTTTCGTTACTTAAGAACTTAATGCTTTCAAGTACCGATGGCATAAAAGACTGTCCGCCAAAACCAGGAAAAACTGTCATGCACAAGACAAGGTCAACCGAATCAAGATACGGTAAAAGTCTCTTGGGGTCGCAATCTGGATTCATCGCAATACCCGCTTGCACACCTGCTTCTTTAATCGCTTTAAGTGTCTTGGCGACATCATGGTCGGCTTCGACATGAACGGTGATTATTTCGGCGCCGGCTTTGATGAAGGGAGCGATGTAGCGATCCGGATTTTGTAACATCAGGTGCACATCGAAATGTAGTTTCGTCCGTGACCTTAAATCGGCCACCACTTGTGGACCAAAGCTAATGTTCGGCACAAAGTGTCCGTCCATAATATCGAGGTGAACCCACTTTAATCCGGCCTCTTCAATCGCTTTAATCCCGAGTGCAAATTCACCGTGATTAGCGGCGAGTAGGGAAGGAGCAATGATGGGTGAATTCATATTTACCAAGCCGTGGTTGCAGCTTCTCGTATTTGGCTAACGATATCTGTAAATAAACCAGGGGCGATACTGCGCTCTTCCGCGGAAGCATCGCTGTTGGGCTGCAAGGTTGAGGAGGCACTAAATTCTCGGTCCTTAAATAAAACTTTCGTGCCGTTGTTCGTCGTTAAGGTGCAACGCACGGTGATTGAAATATTAAAGCTACTGTAGCTATAACTGTCGGTCGATTTCGTGGTCAGACCTTGGTGGGTGTAGCGAGTGACAACGGTTTCTAATTTCGCGCCGCCTGGACCGATTTTAATGCGTGGATCGGCGGTAAAAGATTCAACTAATTTTTGTTCGAGTACGACCTGTGTGCCGATGCGTGAAGTATTATTTTTGATGGGCGCAATTTCAATGGTCGTGAACGCGGGTTTAGGTCCGCCGAGTTCATAGGATGAGCAGCCGGTTTGGCTGATCGTTAAACTAAGACCAAGAAATAAAAAGAGGGTGCGTAAGCTCATGGACGGGAATTTTCGGTTGCAGGGTTAATCGTTTCTCTACGGAAACCTAGTGCGTCCAATTCATCACCCACCGTGACGGGTTTGTTGTCGGTGCTGGATGTTGGACGTGGATAGGCGCCGAGTAATTTATCCGCAAGGGTCGTGGGCGGACTAGGATTTTTTTCGATTTCTTTGAGTAAGCTTTGGGCTTCCACGGCAGCGGCGGATTCTGGTGAAATACTTCGGCAAGCATTGGCCATGAGTTTAGCGGCTTCAGGATTGTTACGGCTATACCAATAGAATTTTCCGAGATTGAGTCGGGCACGTGCCGCGCGATCGCGTAAGATTTTAATTTGTTCCGCGGCGATTTTTGCGCGTGGATCGTTGGGATATTGGTCTGCGAGAGTCTTCCAGTGATCTGCTGAATCGATAGTGCTCGCTTGATCCCAATCAGGACCGAGTGATTCTTCGCTGCGTAGTTTAGCCAGTTTTTCCAGGGCTTCTGGTGCATATTTTGAATTAGGGTAGTCACTGACAATACGCTCTAGGGCTTCAAGACTCTCGGTCGTGCGACCTTGATCCGCATTGAGACGGGCGATGCGAATGAGCGCGATGTCGGCGAGTAGTCCATTGGGCGCAACTTTGACGACTTTTTCGTAAACGGCGACCGCGTGTAATCGGTCTTTAAACCAAGGAAACCAACCACCCAATTGCGGGCGAGCTCCCTCTGCCAAACGCGAGGCGATGATAAAATCTAAATCGATGGCGTCTTGGAAATTTACGTAGTTGGTGTGACGTTTAAAAAATTCATCCAAGTCTTCGCGCTCGGCTGGTTCAAACTGATTACGGGCAATATGAATTTTCGCTCTCGCAATCAGGGCGATTGCTTCGCCTTCGTGGCCGAATTGAGTTTCTGCAATTTTATTCCAGAGCGATAAAGCTTTGGAATAATCTTTTGCATCGGTCGCGGCCTGTGCTTCGTTAATTTGATTTAATAACTCAGGTAACGTGGTCGGTGCAATGACGACAGAAGTGGTGCCTTCTTTAAGTGTCCAGCGTGGTCCGGTGTGAATCAGCTCGGCCTGACAGTTAAGTGTAAGGGCGAGAGCGAGGATGCTGAAAAATTTATTTTTTAGGTTCATGCCAGCGAAGGAGGGTTGCTCCCCAGGTTAATCCTGAGCCGAAAGCGACGAGCAGGACAAGGTCACCGTGTTTGATTTTGCCTTCTCGCCAAGCCTCTTCGAGGGCCAGGGGAATCGAGGCAGCTGAAGTATTACCAAATCGGTCTAAATTCGAAGGAAACCGCTCAAGCCCCACATTCAATTGACCCGCCACTGCTTCGAGAATACGCGCATTCGCTTGGTGGGGGATGAACCAGGCCACTTGATCGGAGGTTACGCCACAGGTGTTTAAAACTCGCTGACAGGATTCGGACATGACACGCACGGCGAGTTTGAAAACTTCTTTACCATTCATGCGTAAGCAATGCTCGCGATTTTGAATGGTCTCCGGAGTTGAGGGTTTAGCTGAACCGCCCGCGACACTGTGAATGAGTTCAGCATTATATCCATCCGACCCCAACATGTTTCCAAGGATGCCGACATTAGGAGTGTCAGTTAATTCTAAAATAGCGGCGCCCGCTCCGTCACCAAAAAGCACACACGTAGTGCGATCTTGCCAGTCGAGAACTCCCGAAAGTTTTTCTGCTCCCACAATGAGAGCACGTCGGTAATTACCCGAGCGCAACATATCGGTGCCCACTTGAAGGGCAAAAATAAATCCAGAACAAGCGGCGGAAACATCGAAGGCCGGAATGTCGCGACGGAGTCCGAGTTTAGCCTGAAGAATACAAGCAGTCGAAGGGAAGGGGACATCGGGCGTCATTGTCGCCACGATGAGAAGGTCGATGTCTTCAGGATTTAGTCCGGCATTTTTAAGAGCTTGGGCGGAAGCCTTTGCTCCCATGTCCGAAGGATTTTCGTTGGGTCCAGCGATACGACGTTCGGCAATCCCTGAGCGTGTTTTAATCCACTCATCATTCGTATCGACGATCTTCGATAAGTCATCGTTGGTCAGTTTTTGCTCGGGTGTATGGACGCCGAGTGAACGGATGAAGACTGAGGATTGAGCCGGGTTCATCAAGTAGTCGAAGTAAGCCCTCCGCGGGGAAGAAGGGAACACTAAAACCTCATTCTTCTTCCGGAGTCGAAGAAATTACAGCATTTGCTTCCGCTAAGGCGACTAACATTCGGCGGTTAGCATCATGCCCCACGGCTTCGAGGCCTAGGCGAATGGCACTGGCAATACTCTGACGATTGCTCGAACCGTGCGCCTTCATGACTAAACTTGAAAGTCCCAATAAGGGAGCTCCGCCGTATTTTTCAGGCTTAAGTTTTCCTTTAAGATCACGCAAGAGAGGGAACATGGCGATACCGCCCGCGAGGTAGACCGGATTACTTTTAACTTTTTTACCGACCATATCGCGTACCATGTAAACCAGACCTTCGAGAGTTTTTAAAATAACATTTCCGGTGAAACCATCGGTGACCACGACATCACAAGCGTCGCCAAACACATCAAACCCTTCAACGGGTCCAACGTAATTAATTTTATCGCCCATCGCTTTTAATAATGTGTGCGTGCGATTAATTCTAGCGCCGCCTTTACCTTCTTCAGTGCCCACAGATAACAAACCCACTCGTGGATTAGTAATGCCTAATGCACTTTGTGCATAGATGGATCCGAATACGGCGTTATGGACTAAATGTTCAGGTTTAGCTTCGGGGTTTGCACCCACATCGAGCATCACGAAGTGACCTTCGCGACGTGGCATAATGGCGGCTAGGGCAGGACGTTCGGCACCTTCCATCGGACGTACTTTAATGGTTCCTGCTGCCACTAATGCTTTCGTATTTCCAGTAGAAATAACGAGATCAGCCTGACCCGCTTTCAGCATATCTAAAGCAATCAACATCGAAGAGTCGCGTTTAGATTTAATTACCGTCATCGCCGCGTCATCTGGATTTACCACCGTCGCGGCATGTTTAAATTCAATGCGCTTAGATTTAAGAATGCGGTGCTCGGCGGCGAGTTGGCGCAAATTATCTTCATGACCAACTAAAATAAGTTTATCGTTGGGACCAACAAAGCCTTCACGGAGTGCAAGGGCTGCACCAGCGATGGCTTCCGATGGACCTAAATCGCCACCCATACAATCGAGGGCGATCCTTTTTCCAGTGGGCGTGATTTCTTCGCTCATGATTGCACGGGCGTTGCCCGTAAAATTTGCTTAAGCCTCGGTGTCGAGGACTTGACGACCACGGTATTTACCGGTGGTTGGGTCGACACGGTGTGAACGGCGGAGGGCGCCTGATTCAGCATCGCGTACGAGCTTGGGAGCACGGAACTGATTGGCCCCGCGACGAAGGCGACTGCGACGTTTAGACTGTTTGCGTTTCGGATTTGCCATGGTTTTGCTCTGGTTGAGGGTCAGATGTAGAGTCCCCTAGCCCCCACGGTCAAGCCCCCATTCAATGGCTTGCCCTACTTAATTGCTTCGATTGGCTGGCAGCATGGCCAAATCGCCCGCCCTTTTCCTCGATCGGGATGGAAATCTCATCGAAGACCACCA
>CAIMFE010000150.1 GCA_903840235.1 uncultured Opitutia bacterium
CAAGGTCGCGCCCGTCTGCACATGCGCTGACCAGTTCTGATCCGAACCATCAGCACAGTGACCCGTTAAAAATGTTACCGAAGCAGCTTTGCCACGATGCGTTAAGGAAAAACCTGCATCAGCTCCCGCCGCAGTCGCCGCAGTGATTCCTGGTACGATTTCAAAAGGAATACCTTCACTCAATAAATGATCAATCTCCTCACCGAGACGTCCGAAGATACAAGGGTCTCCGCCTTTTAATCTTACAACTAAGTTTGAACGTTGGGCTTCAATACTGATAATAGAATTAATTTCGGACTGAGTCACTGAATGAACTCCACATCGTTTACCCACGGAAATCACACGAGCTTTCGGCGAGATCTCTTGGAGTAAATCATCACCCGGCAAACTGTCATAAATAACGACATCTGCTGCTCTTAAATATTTCAAGCCACGCACAGTGATCAAATCAGGTGCCCCAGGCCCTGCCCCTACGAAGACCACCCGGCCACTGTTGTTGTTTACCATTAAATTTAAACTTGACCCTATATATGTAATCATTGGTAATCTTATCAAGTATAAAATTTAACCAACAAAAATATGGAAAAACCACTCACCAAGAACGAATTCATGAAAGCCGAAAAGCCTGATTTATCGGGCAACATTCAGGCTACCTTGGCGGACCCTTCCCTCGATCGTTTCAGTGGCGACGACGAACAGTTCATTAAGTTCCACGGAATTTACCAGCAAGACGACCGCGATAAGCGCAAAACCGGCAAAGAATATTCCGTCATGGTACGCACCCGTCAGACCGGCGGTATCGTTCCTGCGTCTCAGTACATCGTTTACGACGAACTTTCTAGTTTATTTGCGAACGGAACATTACGTATCACCTCTCGTCAAACTTTCCAATTCCACGGCGTACTCCAAAAAGGAATTGGTAACTTAATCAAATCCATCAACGAAGCTTTAAGTTCCACTCTCGCGACTTGCGGCGATGTGAATCGCAATGTCACCGCCCCTTCCAATCCTCCGGTCGATTCCATCGGCGTCGCCGTGGATGAAGATGCTTTCGCAATCACTCGTGCCCTGCTCCCTCGCACCACGGCGTATCACTCGATTTGGGTAGATGGCGTATCACTCGATTTAGGCATCGGCGAAACGGTTGCTAAAGCACGTGCCAGCGCCGACCAAGCTAATCCATACATGCCACCTCCTGCGGACAGCGATGATTCGGGTGCGCCCGTCGATCCTCTCTACGGAAAAACTTATCTGCCTCGTAAATTTAAGACCGGCTTCGCTATTCCTCCTAATAACGATACCGACATTTTCACCAATGATATGGGCTTTGTGGCCATCGTTGAGAACGGTAAATTAATCGGCTATAATCTCTTAGTCGGTGGCGGACTGGGCACCTCTCACGGCAATAAACTCACCTACCCTCGCCTCGCTGACGTCATCGGTTTCATCACCCGCGAACAACTCATTGCCGTCGGTAGCGCCGTGGTGGCTATTCACCGCGACTGGGGTGATCGCACCGACCGCAAACACGCCCGTATCAAATACGTGTTACAAGAAAAAGGTGTGGAATGGTTCCGCAACGAACTCGCCCAACGCCTCGGCGCTCCATTGCCCGCGGCAAAGCCTTTCATCTTTAAAGGTCAAGGCGATGCCTTCGGTTGGTTCAAACAATTAGACGGCCAATGGTTCCTCGGACTCTTTATCGAAACAGGCCGCGTGAAAGACGCCGGTGACTACAAATTAAAAACCGCACTTCGCGCCATCGCTGAAAAATTCGGTCCGGTGTTTCGTTTAACCGCGACACAGAATTTAATTCTTTCTGACATCAAAGAAGAAAATAAATCAGCGATTGAAAAGATTCTGAAAGACCATGGTTGCAGCATCGTATTCAATCCAGGCCTGATCAAAGGTCGCGGTATGGCTTGCCCTGCTCTGCCTACTTGCGGATTAGCCTTAGCTGAATCCGAACGTATTTTCCCAGCCTTGCTCGCTAAACTCGAGGACGCTCAAGCCGCCGCTGGCATCGCCAACGAAGAGCTCGTCGTTCGTATGACTGGTTGCCCCAATGGTTGCGCCCGTCCTTACAACGCCGAAATCGGCCTCGTGGGTAAAGCACCAGGTAAATACAATCTCATGTTAGGTGGAAATCGCGAAGGCACCCGCTTAGCACGCACCTGGAAAGAGTCTGTTTTACTTGATGAAATTCCTGTAGCCGTCGGTGAACTGTTCAAACAATACGCCCAACAGCGTAAGAGTGGACAAGCTTTCGGCGATTGGGTTAACGACGCCGCCGTCTGGCCCGCTCCCACTACTCCTGCTTAATTAAATAATGCCCGTACCCGATCCCAGTCAGCTCGATGCTCTGGAGGCTAAGTTATTAAACTTTGCCCCCGTTGATCGTTTGCGCTGGGCGGCTGATACATTCGGAGCCCGTGCCGGCATTGGTACAAGTTTTCAACCCGCGGGTATTGTCATCATGCATTTAACGAAGACAGCGGGACTGAAAATTCCTGCTTTCACTTTAAATACTGGCTTACTTTTTCCTGAAACTCTCGAACTAAAAAAGAAATTAGAGGCTGCTCTCAATATTCAAATCGAAGAAGTACATCCGCTCGAAACGGTCGAACAACAAGCCGTGTCCCACGGTCCCGAACTTTGGAAAACTAATCCCGAAAAGTGCTGCGAGTTACGCAAAGTCGATTCACTCGGTAAAAAGTTATACGATTTAGATTTATGGATTACCGGAATGCGTCGCGACCAAAGCAGCGAACGTGCATCCACTCCGTTACTCAGCTTGGCCTCTCGACCTGATAATTCTGACGTCTGGAAACTCAACCCTCTCGTGGACTGGAGTCGCGAACAGGTCTGGGCCTACCTCAAGGAACATCAATTACCTCACAACGTCTTACACGATCGCGGCTACCGCTCCATCGGTTGCTGGCCGTGCACCCAAATTTCAAATTCCGGCGATGAACGCGGCGGGCGCTGGCCTGGCTTCGATAAAAAAGAATGCGGAATTCACACTAAAAATATTAAAAAATAATTAATCATGTCACGTAACGCTCAAAACGATCACCTCACGCGACTGGAGCAAACCTCCATTCACATCTTCCGTGAAGCTTTCGCGAATTTCCGCTCCGTGTGTATGCCCTGGTCCATGGGCAAAGATTCCAACGTGCTCATCTGGTTAGCGCGTAAAGCTTTCTGTGGAAAAATCCCTTTCCCTCTTTTACACATCGATACTACTTACGAGTTTCCCGAGATGTATGAGTTTCGCGAAAAAGCTAAAGAGATTCACGGGATTGATTTAATCGTACGTATTAACGAAGACGCCATCCGTCGCGGTATCGGCTACGCCACACACGATCCTGTTACCGTAACGCACGAACTTAAGACGGTTCCGCTCAAAGCGGCGATTGATGAATTTAAATGGGATGCACTGGTGACCGGTATTCGCCGTGACGAAGATCCTACTCGAGCCAAAGAGCGCTGGTTCTCACCACGTTCCGCCGAAGGTGTTTGGGATTATAAAGATCAACCGCCTGAGTTCTGGGGACAATTTGCCTCCACCGCTCCCGAAGGTGGCCACGTTCGCGTACAGCCTCTCCTTGAGTGGACTGAGCTCGATATTTGGGAATACATTCGTCGCGAAAAAATTCCTAATCCTACCCTTTACTTCGCCCGTAATGGAAAACGTTTCCGTTCACTCGGTTGCCACCCCATTACGCACCCCGTCGATAGTCCCGCTAGCAATATTGATGAAGTGATTGAGGAATTAAAACTCACTCGCGTCAGCGAACGTGCGGGCCGTGCCCAAGACCACGTCGGTCGTAACTCGATGCAAGCCCTTCGTGCCAAGGGTTTCATGTAATTCTTAAATCTTTTTAAAATGTCTCAAACATCCAATATTTCTTCAGTTCAAAAAACAGCTCAACCTGACATCGAAGACATGCGCAAAATGCACGTCGTCGTCGTCGGCCACGTTGATCACGGTAAGTCCACCTTCGTCGGTCGTTTATTACACGATACTGATTCTCTGCCTAACGGTAAGCTTGAGCAGGTTCGTAAAAACTGTGCCGCCGAAGGTATGGAATTCGAATATGCCTTCTTGCTCGACGCTCTCTTAGAAGAACAAGAGCAGAACATCACGATCGATACGACGCGTATCTTTTTCCGTACGACCAAACGTGCCTACGCCATCATTGATGCCCCAGGTCACAAAGAATTTTTAAAGAACATGGTAACCGGCGCCGCGAGTGCCTCTGCTGCGTTATTACTGATCGACGCAAATGAAGGCGTCATGGACCAATCCCGTCGCCACGCTTTCTTACTTTCACTGCTCGGCGTAAAACAACTCGTCGTGCTCGTGAATAAGATGGATTTAATTAAGCACGATCAGTCGACCTATGAAAAAATCAAAGTCGAATATACCGCGTTCTTAAAATCGCTTGGCTTAACCGCGGTTCATTTCATTCCGATCGCTGCGAAGCACGGTGAAAACGTGGTACAGCGCTCCGACAAGATGTCGTGGTGGAAAGGCCCAACCGTCGCCGAAGCTCTCGATAATTTTAATCATGAGGACGACCTTACAGGCCTGCCCTTACGTATGCCTGTATCGGACATTTATCGTTTCGATCATCGCCGCATTATCGCTGGACGAGTCGAAGCCGGTGCCATTCGCCCTGGTGATGAACTGATTTTCCAACCAGGTGGCCGTCGCAGCACCGTCCGAACTTTCGAAGATTGGCCAGGCCCTTCCCGCGAAGTCGCCGGCACGGGTGATTCTGCTAATTTCAGTCTCAGCGAACAAATCTTCGTTGAGCGTGGACAAGTCGCCGCTCACCCGAATCAACAACCGCGCGTCGGTCGTGAATTCCGTGCCCGTATTTTCTGGCTCGGTAAAGAACCCCTCCAACAAAATAAAACCTATCGCTTACGCCTGCTGACCCAAAACGTCGAAGCAGTGATTGCGAAGATTGAAAAAATTACCGATGCCTCTTCTCTCGAGTCCATCGAAGCGTCCACTGTTCCTCGCGATACTATTTGTGAAGTCATTGTTCGCGCCACCCGTCCGATTGCTTTCGATTTACATAGCGAATGCGCTATCACTGGTCGTTTCGCAATTGAAGACAAAGGTCGTATCAATGGCGGCGGAATTATTTTAGATTCGATTACCGAAAAAGCATCAGGTGAAGGAAAAGTAACCGCGGCGGAACGTACCGCACGCGCGGGACATTCTCCTGCTGTGATTTGGTTCACGGGTCTTTCTGGTTCAGGAAAATCTACGATTGCTGAATTAGTAGAACGTCGCCTGTTCGACGCCGGTAAAAAAGTTTTCCGTGTCGATGGAGATGATTTACGTACGGCACTCAATCGCGACCTTGGCTTCTCCGCCGCCGATCGCGCTGAGAGCGTCCGTCGTGCCTCCGCCGTAGCTGGACTCTTTGCGAACGCTGGACACATCGCCCTGGTCACACTCATTGCCCCTCTGGCGGCTGATCGTGCTAAAGCCCGTGCGGCCCTTGCTAATCACGCCTTCATCGAAGTCTTTGTAGATGCTCCTCTCGAAGTCTGTGAATCACGCGATGTTAAAGGTCTCTACGCTAAGGCACGTCGCGGTGAGATTCCTGAATTCACAGGCATATCTTCACCCTACGAAGCACCCGAGGCTCCCGAAGTACACATTCGCACCGATAAACTTTCCACCACGCAAGCGGTAGATTTAGTGATTAACGCCCTAGATAAAATTCTCGAATCTAAAGCCGAAGACTGGGAAGTTTAGTCCAGCTAATCGTCTGGGCGTTGACTCAGCAACATTTCAGATTATGTTAACTCATAATGAAGTTGCTGCACATCGACGCATCCCCGCGCACCGTGCGCTCGGTGACACGAAAGCTCAGCGCCACTTTCGTTGGTGCCTTACGCCTGAATCATCCTGAGCTTCAAGTGATTCATCGTGACGTGGGACATAACCCTCCGCCTTTTATTTCAGACGCGTGGATTGGTGCCGCGTTTGCCAAAGGCGATTTCAATGACCCATCCATGAAAGGTGCACTCCACCACTCGGATGAATTGGCGACTGAGTTATTAGCCTGTGACGCCTTGCTCATCGCTTCACCGATGCATAATTTCAATGTCTCGGCCTCACTTAAGGCATGGATCGATCAAGTGGTGCGCACGGATATGACCTTTAAAATTACCGAAGAAGGTCCGGTGCCACTCGTGAAAGGTAAGAAGGCACTCGTGGTTACTTCACGTGGTGGTTATGTGGCGGGTACGGCTTATGATTTTCAAGAGCCCTATTTACGGACTATTTTAGGTTTTATTGGAATCACTGACGTCACTTTCGTCCACGCCGAAGGCGTTAATAGCAGTGATAAAGATCGCGATGACGCCATGACCGCAGCTTCGGCAAAGTTAATCGCCTTAGCTGATACTTGGTAACCGAATCATTCGTGAAAACGAATGCGTCGCTTAGGCACGCCATTCGTTTTCGGTAAAACTTTTTCCTGGGTTTGCGAATTCTCTGACAACTGTTCGGACTTACTTTTCCACTTACGTTCAAAGCCCGTACTCGCCGGTCGCACCACTTCCTTACCGAGTTTTGCATTAATCGTATCCACTGCTTTCATCAGACGATTGCGAGATGACGGTACCGCTGTGCCCAATCCAGGAAGCGTCTCCTGAACAACATCCTTGGAAGATAATTCGGTTAATATCACACCAGCTTTTTTGTAAAAATAGCCTTCTTTAAAAACACGTTTTAAAGCGCGCTGAGCCATCGCACCAATCACACCTAGATCATCAGTCAGAAAATCAATCTCCTCAGTTTCGCTCGTGCCGTATTGTTCCGAGTCTTTGTTAAAACGATTAGTACCGAAAAACACTGTGACGGTTGAGGTGGCTAGATTTTCCTGACGTAGTTTCTCCGCCGCACGCACGGCATGTGTCGCAATGGCCTCAGATAAATCAGTTAAGTCACTCACCGGACGACCAAATGAACGCGACACCATGATACTCTTACGCGCTGCCGGGTCTTCAATAATTTCATGACAAGGAATGCCGCGTAATTCCAAAGCGATACGCTCCCCCACCACTCCAGCCAATCGTCGAATAAATGCCGGATCCGCCTCTGCTAAATCTTGCGCCGAAAGAATGCCATGACCACGCAGTCGCGTGGCCAGACCCTTACCCACGCCCCAAATATCACGCGTTTTAACACCTTTTAAAAACTCTTCGCGACCCGCGGGTGAATAAGGAACGACGATGACTCCACCGGAATCTGGATCGCTCTTCGCTCTTTCATTAGCGAGCTTACACAGAACTTTCGTTGCACCCATTCCGATGGAAACAGAAATACCTGTGGTCGATAAGACATCATTACGAATTCTGTGACCCAAGGCACGCGCATCTGCTTCAGGCATATCGGGAAAACCTAAAAAGGCTTCATCGATCGAATACGATTCAAAGTCGCGCGCCTGTTTAGCTAACACGTCCATCACTCGTTCCGAAAAATCTCCGTAGACCGAAAAGTTTGATGAAAAAACTTTTACCGAGTGTGCTTCACAAACTCGACGTACTTGAAAAAAAGGTGCGCCCATCGGAATGCCCAAGGCCTTGGCTTCACTCGATCGGGCGATGACACAGCCATCGTTGTTAGAAAGAACGACAATCGGGACTCCGACGAGTGCCGGATTTAATGCCCGTTCACAGGAGGCGAAAAAATTATTACAATCGGCAAGGGCTCGTAACATATGAACATTTGTTCATCTATCCGTTTACCAAGCTTTTCAAGGGTAAAAGTGACCGGGCACAAAAAAGGCGGGTCCTTGCGGCCCGCCCTTTCGAGTCAGCTGACCTGAGATTACGACGCGGTTAAGGCTGTGACCTCAGCGCGAATCTTCTCCGCCAGAGCGGTCGAGAGATAGCGCTCGCTTGGGCTACAAGCGATCGTGACGAGGCGCTTACCCTTGAACTCAGGACGCTTAGCTAATTGGAGACACGCCCAGATATTGGCACCAGAGGAAATACCAACCGCCAGACCTTCACGTGCTGAAACATCGAGCGCAGTCGCAAAAGCATCTTCGTTGGAAACTTGGATGACTTCGTCGATTAAAGATAAATCGCAATTCTTAGGAACGAAACCAGCACCGATACCTTGGATCTTGTGAGGAGCAGGTTGCACGGGTTGCGAGTTACGAGTCTGGGTGATTACCGGACTTGCGGAAGGCTCCACCGCAATGGCGAGGAATTTAGAATTACGACCTTTGATTACCGAAGCGACACCAGTGATGGTTCCACCTGTGCCAACACCAGCAATAATGGCGTCAACTTTACCATCGGTATCAGCCCAAATTTCTTCTGCGGTGGTGCGACGATGCACCTCAGGATTTGCAGGATTATCAAACTGCATCGGCATGTAAGCACTATCGCCAATCTCTTGACGAATCGCGGTCGCACGCTCAATCGCACCACGCATTCCCTTGGCACCAGGAGTTAAAACGATTTCCGCACCCAGCATGCGTAATAAAACGCGACGCTCAACAGACATCGTTTCGGGCATCGTTAAAATACATTTGTAACCACGAGCAGCGGCCACGAACGCTAAAGCAATACCAGTATTGCCAGAAGTTGGTTCAACAATCGTACCACCTGGCTTCAAACGACCATCGCGCTCGCCGGCTTCGACCATCGCACGACCAATACGATCTTTAACACTCGAGAGAGGATTGAAGTACTCGAGCTTAACCAAGATCTCGGTGTCCAAACCTTCGGTCACTTTGTTCAAACGAACAAGAGGAGTGCGACCAATGGTTTCTAAAACGTTTTTATAGATAGGCATGACGTAATGTTTAGTTAATTACTAATGTATATAGAAAATCACCCATTTATGGGCAACCATAAATGCATGAACTATGACCCAGAAAAACCCTTAGTAGCGGCGTTTTTGGTCAGCGGGCGGACGAGGGGCAGTATCGCGCAGACGGAAAATAATACGGGCTTGGGTTAAGTCGGATGGGCTCATTTCGACTTTTACACGATCGCCAGGATTGATTCTGATGAAATTTTTGCGGAGGCGGCCAGAAATTCTTCCCAGCACCACGTGCTTGTTGGGAAGTTCAATACGGAACATGGTTCCAGGTAACACCTGTAGGATTTTGCCTTCGAGTTCGATAACGGGTTCTTCTGCCATGCCTTGTGGGCTCTATCCATGCAAGGAAAGGGTCAAAGTCAACACCTCGTATAAAAGAAAGTCATCCCCGCTTGCCAGCGACCCTCAAGTTTAGATTGTTTCTGTATGGAAAGTGAAAAGAGCTCAATTAGACCGCCTTTAAGCTGTCCATTCGATAAGCTTCATCCATCGCAGTTAATTCGTGACGATAAATTTTACATGTCACTGGCATTCAATTTAGCCGTGGATGCTTGGCGTGTTGATGAAGTACCCATCGGTGCCATCATTGAACGTGGTGGAGAAATTATTGCCGCTGCACATAATGAAGTCGAACGCGCCAGCGATCCAACTGCCCACGCAGAAGTTTTAGCGATTACCCAAGCCGCCAAAAAAATCGGCGACTGGCGACTCAACGACTGCACCCTCTACGTCACCAAAGAACCCTGCCCGATGTGTTCAGGCGCCACGATCATGAGTCGATTAAAGCGCGTCGTCTTCGCCTGGGGTGACCCCAAAATGGGCTGCATGGGCGGCGCGACTCCACTCCACAGTTTACCTAAACTAAATCATCGAGTCACCGTTACCGCTGGAGTCTTAGAACAACCCTGCAAAGAAATCCTCCAGGCCTACTTTAACTTGAAACGCGGCCGAGATTCCGAGGCAACGGCTTGACCCACCGCTCGTTCCTGCAATTAGTTCATCACACCTAAACATTTCTTATGAGTTACACCCTACCTCCCCTCGCTTATCCTACCAACGCACTCGAGCCACACATCGATGTTGCCACGATGGAAATTCACCACGGCAAACACCACAATGCTTACGTGACTAACCTGAACGCAGCACTCACGAAAGAACCTAGCTTCGCTGCTGGCACCGATGTGAACGCCCTCATCGCAGATCTTTCTAAAGTTCCTGAATCCATTCGCACCGCCGTCCGCAACAATGCCGGTGGCCACGCTAACCACACGTTCTTCTGGAATTTACTTTCCCCGAACGGTGGCGGCGAACCAGTAGGTGCTCTCGCTGACGCGATTAATAAAACCTTTGGTGGTCTCGAAGGCGAAAAAGGCCTCAAGGCTCAATTCAAAACCGCTGCTACTGGACGCTTCGGCTCCGGCTGGGCTTGGCTCATTGTAAAAGCCGATAAATCCATCGCCGTGACTTCAACCCCCAACCAAGACAGCCCACTCATGAAAGGCGTGGCCGACGTTAACGGTCACCCCGTTCTGGCGCTCGACGTTTGGGAACACGCTTACTATTTAAAATATCAAAATCGTCGCCCTGATTACATCGATGCTTTCTGGAAAGTAATCGATTGGAAAAAGGCCAACGAACTTTACGTTAAAGCCATCGGTTAATTTTAATATTAACTCATAAAAAAGGCGACTCACTCGAGTCGCCTTTTTTGTGTCGGTTTAACGGCCGCGACGAATTTCTGAACCAACAAAGCGAATCGAAACACGCCAGACTTTCTTCATGCGGGTTTGAATCTGTCCGGTCTTCACATCAAAGGACTCCGGAATCTCGATGCGGTGAAGATCGACTACCGCGTGGAAGCCACGCTCGGAGAAAATATCGATAAACATCGCCAACGCTAAGGGGTCTTCAAAAAGTGCAGCTTCGCTATTGATGTGGGCCTGACCCGAAATCGCATGCGCCTGAATAATCGGGAGGAACTTTTGTTGGATTAAATCTACCACCTCACGGAAAAGTTTTTTGTGACGTTCCGCATAATCATCCAAACGTAAGACTAATTCCTGACGAGCGTGTTGGCTGATTTGATTCGAAAGTGGAATGCTCGAAATAATATCGTAAGTCTCTTCCGAAAGCTCAAGTGAGCTCTGGTACTGCAACTCCTTGATAATCCGCGCCTGTACTTCAGGTATCGAACCTTGGGCGTTGATAAAATGGTAGTGAAAAATATCGCGCAGTGACTGCAGGGGCTCGTAGGTACGCTCTTTAAATACACGATAACGATTACGTGCTGCATCGGCCGTTAAATCGGTCTTACGCACTTCTGCTAGCGGCAATCCTTCAGCTTCAGCTTTCTTATTAAAAGCTAAGGTCTGCTCACCACGCATGAGCTGACGACGCACCGACTCATTCTCATCAATAAAAAGAACTAAAATATGATAGTGAGGCTTAGGAAATTTAATCGCATTAGGGTTGCCACGGAATTCCTGACGCAACTCGTTCAATCGAGCAAAGAGATGCTTGAGACATTCAACCTGAACCATCGAGCGAGGAAAACCGTCGACAATGGCCCCATTCGTAAATTGCGGCTCGAGTAACTTTCTGAAAAGTAATTCCACGACCTCGCGATCTCCCGCCAGCATGCCCGCATCGATACGTTTGCGGGCTTCCGGACTCGAAAGTAAATCGCTGATGACAATCGGGGCCGCCGCATAATCACGATACTGTTGAATAAAATCTGTATTCGTGCCCTTACCTGCACCTGGGGCGCCATTGAGCCAGAAGATTTCTCGAGGGAAAAATAGTTTATCGCGACCCAGCTCCCGCTCGAGACTTGTCCATACCGACTCAAAAATAATGTGAGCGTCCTTGACCTCCAAGTCGGTGACTTTGTTGTTAACGGAACGTGCAGGTGCTTCACTCATGATGGGCAAACGAATTTGTTAGGCTTTTAGACTCACTCTGCCAATCAAAAACCCTTATTACTGCTTTCCGCTCTTATTTTGAACCTCATCCGAGCCAGGCTTAACTACGGGCAATCCCGGGGCGTCGGAACGGTTGCGGCGAAATTGGTATCGATTGATATCCTGCATAGACAGCTGATCGACTGTCTTGGAAATGACTCGGTCGGATGGACTCGAGGGCGTCACATCATAGCGACTGTTCTTATCATTAGGTAATCGAGTATCGATACCTTTTACCTCAGCCAGCCTGCCTGATAGCTCAGCGGTTTGTCGCTCAACAGATTTCACTTCGATGAGATTTTTATTTTTCAACTCACCACGATCAAAAGTATCAGCCACTTCGACTTCAGCTTTCTTACGGCCGTAGACATCGTACTTACCATGCCAAGAATCGAAGGTAATAATATTTTCCCGCGAATACGGCGTATTTGAATTTAACTCTGCTTTGTTCGTATCAAATTTCTTATCGGCGACATTCGACATCTTGGTAGTATTTTTCAGGGCCGAATTAAAATCTACTGATGAGTCTACTTGTTTACTTCCGCCGTTACCTGAGAGTGCAAAGGGAACTTTTCTTCCGTCACTCGTCGTCATACCAGTCGAGACCGTGGGACCTTGCGCAACAGGCTTAGGGCTCTCTGTATTTACAACCACCGGCTTGCTGACCGGAACTACCGACCGAGAAACTGGAATCTGACCCACGACGTTCGCTTCGATTATTTTTCCGTTCTCATCATATTTAATCGTCTGCGTGCCCTCGACCCCACCTTCGGATGTCGCGGTAAAGCCTGCGAGACGTGGATTCTCGGGCTTAGTCTGGGCGATTAAATCGACACCACAGCCTAAACAGAGAATCAGCAGAACTGGAGTATGTTTTCCCACTTAGGGGTAAGGTGACTCCTAATCGTAAAATCTCAACCCAGAGTTATGGATTAAGGAATGGGCTGTGATTTCGCCTTCCAAATGTTATTGGCATAGTCGCTAATCGAGCGATCGGAGGAGAATTTAGCACAACGAGCGAAATTACGGATGGCCATCGCGGCCCAGCGACGTCGATCAGCGAAAGCTACTTCCACCTTCTCCTGCGCTTGAATATAACTTCTGAAGTCTGCCAAGACGAGGTAAGGATCGCCACCTTCAACGAGTGAGTCGGCCACGGGTGACAAGGCACCGGGTTGCTCGGGCGTGAAAGTGTCGGAACGCAACCAATCGAGTAATCCCGCCAACTCAGGATCGTGGTTGAGTACATCTTGGGGCGAGTAACCGTGTTTGTATAACTCGGCGACGTCTTCTACTTCTAATCCGAATATGAAGATGTTTTCGTCTCCGACCTCTTCATGAATTTCGACATTAGCACCATCTAAAGTTCCAATCGTCACCGCACCATTGAGTGCTAACTTCATATTACCAGTGCCCGAGGCCTCTTTTCCAGCTGTCGAAATCTGCTCCGACAAATCAGCCGCCGGAATAATTTTTTCAGCTAAGGATACACGGTAGTCAGGCAAGAAGACGACCTTCAACATGCCACGCACGCGGGAATCGTTATTGATCACCATGGCGACGCGATTGATCGCATGGATAATGTGTTTAGCTAAAGCATAACCAGGAGCGGCCTTGGCACCGAAAATACAAACCCGCGGCTGAATTTTGATATTCGGATTATTTAAAATCTTTCGATATAAATAAAGAATGTGCAGAAGGTTTAAGTGTTGGCGCTTGTATTCATGCAGACGCTTAATTTGCACATCGAATAAGGCGTCGGGTGAAACTTCCACACCGACTAACTCTTTAATTTTCGCTGCTAACTTAACTTTATTCGCACGCTTGATGCCCATAAACTCAGCCTGGAAATCAGGTCGATCGGCCAACGAATCAAATTTCTTAAGTTGCGATAAATTCGTTTCCCAACCTTTACCAGTAATCTTATCGCATAAGTGAGCTAACGCCGGATTACAGCCGCGAATCCATCGACGGGGAGTGACTCCGTTCGTTACATTCACAAACTTCTTTGGCCAGAGTTGATCAAAACTCGCAAAGAGATGTTCGCGCAGCAAACGCGTGTGCAATTCAGCAACTCCGTTGACATGATGTGAGCCCACGACCGCGAGGTGCGCCATGCGCACACGCTTCACACCACCCTCTTGGATAATCGAGAGTTCCATCTTCTTTTCATCATCACCTGGCCAATGGCGATCCACCTCTTCTAAGTGGCGGCGGTTGATTTCGTAAATGATTTCTAAATGACGTGGGAGAACCTTTTCAAAAAGGGGCACCGACCAAGTTTCAAGGGCTTCCGGTAAAAGCGTGTGATTGGTGTAACTGAATACCTTGGTACAAAGACTCCACGCGTGATCCCAACCGAGACGATGCTCATCCACCAATAAACGCATTAATTCCGCGACGGAAATGGATGGGTGCGTATCATTTAATTGTACCGCAATCTTGTCCGAAAGATTTTCAAAGTCTTTGTTCAAACGAAGGTGACGTCGTAAGATATCCTGCAAGGAACAGGACACGAAAAAGATTTGTTGGACGAGGCGAAGTTCTTTTCCGCTTTCGGTGCTATCATTAGGATACAAAACCTTAGAGATGGTTTCACTGACATCACGTTCGCGCACGGCTTCCACATAACCCCCACGATCGAAGGCCCGGAAATCGAACTCGGTCGTCGCCCGCGACTCCCATAATCTAAGGAAGTTCACGCTCGAGGCATTAAAGCCTGCGATAGGAATATCCCAAGGCACTCCGAGTAAATCTTTCGTATCCACCAACTCCGATAAATGATTTCCACAGTCATCAATCTTGTTAACGACGCGACCATACAACGGAACGCGGACGTTGAAATTAGGACGGCGAATTAACCATGGGTTGTTATTCGACAGCCATGCATCGGCGACTTCGACCTGACGACCATGGTCAAAAGTCTGACGGAACAAACCAAACTCATAATGTATTCCATAGCCAATCGCTGGAATATCCATCGTCGCCAAGGAATCCAAGAAGCAAGCCGCTAAACGACCCAACCCCCCGTTGCCCAGGCCCATATCAGCTTCGTCATCCGCGATGACTTCTAAGTCCTGACCTAATTCTTTTAACGCAACACTCGCGATCTGACGCATGCGCAAATTGACTAAATTATTAGTCAACACTCGTCCCATTAAGTATTCTAAAGATAAATAATAAACCCGGCGGACATTTTTTGTAGAATGCACCGCTTGAGTTGCGATGTAGCGCTCCAACATCAAATCGCGAGCGGCCATCGAAGTAGCCAACCACCAATCACTTTTCGTCGCCGTGATTGGATCGCGAGCAAACGTACTTTTTAAATGTTTTAAAATTGCATCACGAAAGATTACCACTTCGCTCGCCGAGGGAGCGTCGGATGACTTAACAGCAACGGACGACTTCTTGACGGCCATTTTTTTCGCAGGTCGCGACTTTGCTTTGGACGACTTAAAAGAGGATTTCTTTTTCGTAGGCATAGTTGTATTTAAAACATAGAGGCACTAGCCACAAGCGAGCCAAAACCGCCTCAACCCCCTGCCAACTGCTTCAAGGTATTTAAATCGAGCTTACCCGTGCCCAAAATCGGGACCTTGGGTACTTTTTTAAACAATTTGGGTACCCATAGGTTCGGTAGACCCGCCGTAACCAACCCCTTCCTCACCATTTCCGTATCCAAGTCCATCGTATGTAAAACAACCAGTTGCTCACCCTTTTGTGGGTCGAGCTGCGAACTCACCGCTAAAACGATTTCCGATGCTCCCTCTAGATTCAGAACTTTTAAAATGGCCTGCTCAATCGTGCCATGTGGAACCATCTCGCCGCCCATTTTTGAAAATCGGGAGAGTCTCCCCGCTAAATATAAAAATCCATTTTCATCCATGCGAGCGAGATCGCCCGTGCGATACCAACCATCGACCAAGGCTTCACGCGTACGATGCGGATCACTCAAATACTGATTAAAAATATTCACTCCTCGAACTTCGAGTAATCCAGTC
>CAIMFE010000151.1 GCA_903840235.1 uncultured Opitutia bacterium
AGGCGAGAGTTTTCATTTTAGAAGACCTTGGCTGACCATCATTTGGAAGGTTGGATAAATAATCGGCAAGGCGACATTTTTAATATCACTGTGCAACCAGCGCTGTTTTTGTGAAGGTTTTTCATGTCCCGCCGTCGGCCAATGGGTGGTGCTTCTTCCGAGGAGCTCTAAGTCATAGTTAAACTTAACTTGATCGTTTAAACTCATGACCCCTGTTGCATAGGTCAGCGCAGGAATTCCTCGTGCGAGGAGGTCATAAACAACTTTAGGTTCCGTCGCCTTTATAGACCCGACATTTTTCTGACTGCTTTGAATTTCTCGTTCGGAGAAATAATCAAAGAAGGGTCTGTTAATTAAACGTGAATTAGAAATCGTGCGGGCCTGGCTTGGTGTGTACTTAACTTTCGATCCTTCGTTCGCGTCAGCCCACAACCACCAGTCATCGTTGAACGCCCAGCCCGCCTGGCGTCGATCCATGAAGACGCTGGCCACTGAATTGTACCATGAAAGACCTTTGATTAATTCTTGGTATTTCCAGGCATTGTCCGAGAAGTTAAATCCTTGGTTGAAGACTAATTTTACAATGGAGGCTTCGGTGACGCTATTGGCTTTCGCAATAACTTCATCACCTCCTGAGTAGAAGTTTGCTACGATTTTCTGAGATTTGTTAAATTGATTACGCCAAGTTAATTTAGAACGGGCATCGTTTGCCGGAAATAGTTCGTTCCAGTAACTTGCATAGAGGTGAGCATCATATTTTCTCCAATTTAATTCCGTCATGTTTTGTCTTTGGGTTAGTGTGCTGCAATTACTCGAATACGCTTCAGCAGGTATAGCGGCGTTGATAGCGAGGTAAGATTGCGCCCCGAGATTGCCTCTTTGAATAGCATTTCCGACAACGGCGTTGCCCAGACTATGACCGGCTAAGGTGATGGGCCCATCGACGAAACTAAGCAGTCTTTTAGCTAAAGCGTCACCCGTTTGAAAGGCCCGAAAAACAGCCTCATGATAGTCGGGCGCAGTATCGCCACGCCAAGTTACTCCAACGAATCGAGCCTGACTGCCAGAGATGAAAAACCTCTTAAACATTTCATTGTTCCATCCTCTGGCTTGTTGAGCGTTTACATGAAAGCCGTGAACGAAAACAAAGTATTTTTTGCTGTTCTGACTATCGGGCCAGCCGGTGGGAATTTCAATTTCCGTAGCGCGACCATAATTCGTCGGACTATCGCTGATCTTTTTTCCGTCATAAGTGGTTACGGCGTCACGTAAATTTACATGACGATACATGCGCTCTACATCGTCCAGGTGTAAGGGCAGTGTGACCTCCAAGCATTTTTTCCCGGACTTTTCGATAGTGAAGACCAAAGGAGCACGGGTTTCTTTGCGCCCTTCGACCATAATAATCATCTCTCCTTTATTCAGTATCCTGAGGATCTGTGGTTCTGTTAATTCAATCGTAGAATTGATGGGATGTACTTCGGCCTGCGCCCACGGTTGATTAAAGCTATCGCCGTAAATATCAGGATTTATTTTTTGGTTAAAACTTCCCGCATTACTGGCATTAAGTCCGGTAAAAACAATATTCACCGCGCCGTCAGCCTGACTTATTATATAACGAGTTTCTCCGTCTGGTGGATACGCCTTGATCGCTTCAGAAAAATTCAAGCTTACGGGGAAGAAGTCGATGAGGTCCCGCAGTGAATTAATTTTTTTATCATTAAAATCAGCCTCACTTGCCAGGGTGGTGTTCCAGTCGTTTCCACTAAACTCCGCACTATCGGTATCGTTATTAATCCAAAAATAAAAAGGCGTACTGCCACGTGGACCTTCTCCGGCTCCAATTTTTCCATCCCGATTTAAATCTACATTGAAGCCGGCCCTTAGCAGATAAATATCATCAATAAAAACGGGCGAAGCTTCTCCGCTATTAGGTGAGATTGATAACCACAAGTGTTGCCCTGCATCGGTAGTATTAATTCTAAACTCTGTAGAAATGTCTTCCCACTGTTCA
>CAIMFE010000152.1 GCA_903840235.1 uncultured Opitutia bacterium
GCAATCGGTGAAGCTAAGACGATCCAACAAGCTAGGCCTAATAAAATTCCATGCACAAAGAGCGAAGTCAGAAAACCCTTCCAGGTCTGTGGTGATTTTCGCTGACGAACGGTGGCATGCGACATGCATCACCATTCAACGACGCACCATCGACCGACAAGATTAGCGTACTAGGCACATTGACCTAATACCTTCTTACTATCGATTTGTATTAGCTGGTGCACTTACCGAACTCTTTTTAATTTCAGTAGGCTCGTCTTCAGCAACGGCTGGTGGATTTCCTCCAGTTCTCAACCATTCCACCATTTTGCTTTGTCCACCCGATGCCTTTACGCATTTTTCAAAAATAGCCTGTGGCTCTGTCTCAGTTGAAAATAAATAGAGTCGGGGTCCTTTACCTGTATTCGCATCGCCAAATACTTTAAGCCACTCCTTTTCCCAACCCTTCTCTTGTTCGGTACGATCATCGGTAGGATGTTTTGCTCTCACGCCATCAGCATAAACGGTTTCAAACTTATCGCTACCGTAGTAATACTTAGATCCGCCATTTTTGTCTTTTTCACGATATTGAGTTACACCATCTTGGAAGTCCGAGAAAATAATTAAAGCATCATACTCTCTTTGATTCTTCATAATATCAACCCACGCGCCCACGCAGCCCGTCTGGAAACTCTTATCATACTCCCTGAAAATACTTTTACCCTTGGTGGTTAATTTTTCTATGTCGGTATTTTTTACACCGCCTTTAGTTTTATCGCTGTAGGTGCCCTTATATTTACTGCCACCCATCACGACGTTACCGATCGTGTTGGTCCAGACTCCGCTATACATAAAGACGTCGGCATCCGGAAATTGTTTACGGATTTCACTCTCAACTCGGTCTAAATAACGGGCCATGGATTTCGAAGCATCCATAAACACCGCCACTTTCGTCGCTTGAATTTTGGCGCCCATCACAGGCTTAAATTTTCCAATCATATTTTTACCATTACCTACGCCGATACCTTGGCCTGAGCCGATTCCTCCACCTGAACCGCCACCGAATCCTTTAGAAGAACCACCCATCGTAGCGCCTGAGACCATCGTCGACGTGGACACATTAGGAATGTCGGGCAGTGAAATCGTGGAGTTCGGATTTTTGGAAGTGAGGCGCGGTGTGCTTTTTGCCAGCGACTTCATATTTTTTTGCTGCAGGCGATGCTGATAAATTTTTGCGCGATCGCCGTCGTTACCACCACCCGCACCCGTCGCAAATTGTGTGGGCTCACGTTTGGTCGAGTCGGTCCAGGTTGAAACTACCCAGAACACCGCGACAACGATTAAGAAGAAGTGAATCATTAACGAAACCATCAAGCCGCCACCACCGAGGCGTGCCCAGAAGCCCTGCTTTTGACGAACGGCCACTTGCTCGCCTTGTGCATCGATAGCATCATCAACTTCTGCCGTGGGAGGATTAGGAGGGGTATCTGACATAACAGGGTACAGCTATGAACATCAATTTTCATAGCGAAAGTTCCAACCCCAATTAACACCCCAGAGGCGTTGGCACAAATCTGTAACAAATGCCTTATCTGTATCAATGAGATTTCGTTAAAAGGATCCGTGCAGAAATGGCTTGCGGGGCGGCCATTTAAGCTTTCTGTTGCACCTCCCACTTATTGCAGGGTGGAGCAGCCCGGTTAGCTCGTCAGGCTCATAACCTGAAGGTCGTAGGTTCAAATCCTACCCCTGCACCCAATTTTAAAGTCCTATAAATCAAGCACTTATAGGATGCGGCGGTGAGAATGTCTGGAAATTTCTTGCAAAAGCCCAAGAATCGTTAATCTGTTAATTATAAATTTGTCCTACGGGGCAATGGGGTAAGTAAGTTAAAATAGTAATAAAAAGCCGGCATACGTAGGGGTACGTATGCCGGCTCCTTTTTTGGGCAATGAGTTCGAGCCCTAATTATCCACCTGTCATCTTCGTGATCAGGGCGATGAGCGGCAGGAACATCGCAAGAACGATGGCACCGACAACCACCGCGAGGAACACGATGAGTACTGGTTCAATAATGGAAGTGAGCGCGGTCACCGCGTTGTCCACTTCTTCGTCATAAATATCGGCCACGCGATTTAACATCTCGGGCAGCTGACCCGTTTCTTCTCCGACTTGAATCATCGAAGTAACCATTTGGGGAAACACTCCGGTTTGTTCGAGAGGAATCGAAAGCGGTTCACCATCGCGCACGCG
Source organism: uncultured Opitutia bacterium (assembly GCA_903840235.1). Taxonomy (GTDB): domain Bacteria; phylum Verrucomicrobiota; class Verrucomicrobiia; order Opitutales; family UBA953; genus UBA953. The sequence continues at coordinate 2,233 of CAIMFE010000152.1, forward strand.
ATCATGCACGCGCTCTAACGAACTTGCGATGACGACGTTATCAAGAGTATCGCGCGTAATGGTAATCGCTTGGAGAATCGGAACGCCCGAAGCCATCAAGGTTCCGAACGTACGTGCAAAACGTGAAACGGAAACGATTTGGACGAAGCCACCGACTTTAGGTAACTTGAAAATAATACGGTCGAAAATTTCCTTACCCTTAGGAGAAGATAACCAAAGCTTCATGCCGTAATAGATACCGAAAATAACGAACGGTGTGACGTACCAGTAATCAGTGAGCGCAGTAGAAATACCGACGACTAATTGGGTTAAAGGTGGTAAAGCCAACTTCTGACTGCTCAAAAGTTTTTGGAATGAAGGAACGACTTTAACCATCAGAATATACACAATGACGACGGCCACGGAGACAACGACGCCTGGATAAACCATCGCTGATTTAACCTTCTTCTGAATACGTTGAGATTTTTCGCGGAACTTAGCCAAACGATCTAAAACTTTATCGAGCACACCACCAGCCTCCCCTGCTTTCACCATGTTAACGAAGAGACGGTCGAAAACTTTAGGGTGAGCAGCAAGCGCTTCAGATAAATTATTACCTTGGGATACACTTTCAGCAATCATACCTAAGACTTCTTTAAAGTGTGGATTGCGTTCTTGTTTGTGAATCAATTCTAACGCACGCAACAAAGGTAAGCCTGCAACAATCAGCGTCGCCAACTGACGAGTCATTGTGGTGACGTCTTCCGCAGAAACTTTTGAGCCGAAGCTAAAAGATTTTTTAGGAGCAGCCGCGGCGGCAACCACTGGCTTAGCAGCACCCGTATCACCAACCAA
>CAIMFE010000153.1 GCA_903840235.1 uncultured Opitutia bacterium
ACAGCCACTCCAGTTGGAGAGCTGGCCGTGAACGTCGGTCCGGAAATAGTAGGACTGATCGATTTGCATGAGACTATTCGGACTACCAAAATGATTAAGGACCAAATCCATAATCACCGCGATACCCACCTCGTGAAAGGCCCGGACTAAATCTTGAAACTCCGTAATCGCATTAATTCCAGTATCGTCAGATGAATAAGCCGTAGCAGGGGCAAACGCAGTAATCGGCATGTAGCCCCAATGGTATTCCGTGACCTCTCCGCGTTCATACTCTGTACAAGGTAGGAGTTCGACGGCGTTGACGCCGAGCGATTTAAAATAGTCACCATTTTTCCGAATCCATTCAGCGGCATTTGTAAAATTAGGTTTTTTTGAAAAACCAATCAGTCCAAATAAATCTTTAAGGTGCACTTCTAAAATGACGCAGTCTTCAACGGCCGGCGTTTTAAATCCATCGTTCAAATCTATGAGTTCATCTCTCGGGGTGACCAAAGAAACCGGAGGCGCAGGATGAACATGGGCCATTTTCCGAGCCCACGGATCCGCCATCGTTCGCCCATCAATATTTAATAAATAAGCACAGTTGGAGAGATCAGCATCCACCACACCCACCCAAGCACCCTGCCCTTCGGGCTTCAATTCGCAGCGAGCGGTTTGCGGGGATTTCAATTGAGGCGATGAAATCGTATAGCCAACTGAGACTGCGTGAGCGCGTGGAGCAAAAACCTGGAAAGTGGTTTTTCCACCTGAAATCGTTGCACCAAAAGGTCCGGGCGGTTCTAAAACATCAAGCGGATCCGACGCTAAGATTTCAAAAAATTCGACTCGATCTTCTTGTTCATAGATTACACGAACAGGTCGAGTGGTGGGATCAGCATCAACGGCACGAAAACGGAAAACGTGTAAATGCGTGCGATCCAAACTCAGTTGTAAATTACGATTACCGTATTGATCTCTCTCAATATTATCAGCGTCGTGCGGTGGCTCCAACCAATGTCCATCGTCACGATAGAATTTAAATGGCATGATGACTTCATCTCCCATCACCTCTTTAACCGGTACGCTTAATTCATAACCTTCGACCCCTAAGAGACAAACTGCGTGGAGCGACCAAGCGCTCATATCTTTAAGTGCGCCCCACTCGTTGAATGGTCCGCAAACAAAGAGTGAGTTCTCTCGTACATCTGGACATAAGAGTTTCCAAACGAAGAAATGAACGCGACCATTCTCGATCCAATACCCCGAACGCGTGGCCCAGGTTTGGGCATCGGCTCGCTCCAGCAGACTTATTTTAGCGGGGGGATTGAGTTCTAATTTAGGTAAAGCCGACTCCACCCAATCGTGCGATAAGGCAATCAGGCCCGAGGCCTTTGTCTCCCATCGCGCGCTGGCTAACAGACGATACATTGCTAAACTAATGCAAATAAAAGATTTCGTTGGCGAGCAAAAGCGGGCTTTCCTCCGTGCGAAGATTTGCTCACAGTAGCGCCGTGGATATCAATGTTCTCACCAGCCAATGGGAAGGTCACCGACTTCTAGATTCAGGCGACGGCTTGAAACTCGAAGAAATCGGTGGCGTCCGTATGATCCGTAGCGAACCCAAAGCTTGGTGGAAACAGGCGTTGCCAAAATCCGAATGGTCTAAAGCTGTCGCTATTCACGAAGAAGGCGGACGTGAAGGACATTGGAAATTAAATGGCAACTGTCCGCGCGATTGGGAAACAAAATTTGGTGATATCAAACTTCAACTGCGCTTCATGGATAACTCCAAGCAGTTCGGAGTCTTCGCCGAACAATCTCCCCACTGGAAATGGTTGGCCGAACAAAAATCGACCAGCAATCCACGTCCACGCTTACTCAATCTTTTTGGTTACACGGGCGCAGCGTCACTCATCGCCGCTAAAGCTGGCTGGAGCGTTACGCACGTCGACGCTTCCAAACCTGCCGTAGCTTGGGGTCGACGCAATCAAGAGGCTTCGAAAATGACTGAAGAGCCGATTCGTTGGATCATTGAAGATGCTCCGACGTTCGTGAAACGTGAAATCAAACGCGGCAATCAATACGAAGCGATTTTAATGGATCCACCAGCCTTTGGTCGCGGACCCACCGGAGAGTTTTGGAAAGTCGAACGCGACCTAGCTCCCCTCCTTCGCTCGTGTCGCGAACTTTTATCTCCCCAGGCAAAATTTATCATTCTCACAGTCTATACCATCGATGCATCGTCTATCTTGTGTCATAACCTCATCGAGGAATGCACTCTAGGATTAGGCGGAAAAATCGATATTGGTGAACTTGCCCTCAAACAAGAAGGTAATGGTCGTTTATTACCTCTGTCTCTCTGGGGTCGCTGGCAGTCTAATCCCTGATTTTAAATACACTTATAGTTACAATGTCGGGCGATTGGACGCTATAATGTTTCCAAAAGTAATCTTATACTCTATGATACACAAATCGTGAGTATCACGCCTGACCAGTCTACTTTTCGGGAGTTAGCAAAATCTGCTGACATTATCCCCGTGTGTCTGGATTTGATGGCTGACCTCGAAACGCCCGTCTCCGTTTACGCCCGACTTAGAAAACTGGGTTCGAGTTTTCTTTTCGAATCCGTCACCGGCGGCGAACATATTGGACGCTACAGCTTTTGCGGTGCCAATCCCGCTCTCACGATTACGGCCTACGATGATCGCACCGAAATCGTCACCCGTGCAGGCAAAAAAGAAACGGTTCCCACGCCCAAAGATCCGCTCGATTTAGTTAAGAAAGAAGTAGCCAACCTCCGCGTCGCCAATGTCCCAGGTCTACCCCCATTTGTCGGCGGTATGGTCGGCATGGTAGGTTACGAATATATTCATCGCATCGAACCAAGCGTGCCCTGCGCTAAAAAAGATCCAGCAGGCACTCCCATCATTCACTTCATGCTCGTGGATCGCTTAATCGCTTTCGACAACGCACGACAAACCTTACGTCTCATCGTAAATGCACGGATTAGTTCACCCGATAAAGCTGATGAAGCTTACGCTGCTGCCAAAAAAGAATTAGAAATATTGAAAGCCGTCGTGACTGGACCTTCGGCAGCCGCCGCCGCCGAACTTCCAACGTCCAACGATTTTGCGACCGGTAAGTCCAACGTCACTCAGCAAGATTTCGAAAAAGCCGTCCAACGCACCCAAGAATACATCAAAGCCGGCGATTGCGTTCAGGTGGTTTTATCACGCAGAACCGATGTTGAATATAAAGGTGAACCCTTAGACCTCTACCGTGTCTTAAGGCATGTAAATCCTTCCCCTTACATGTTTGTTATCGAAACAGGATTAGGTTTCGACGTCGTAGGCGCCTCACCCGAAGTCAATGTCCGCCTTACCCAGCGTCGTTGTGAAATTCGCCCGATCGCAGGCACTCGTCCCCGCGGCATCGACGAAGCAGCCGATCGCAAACTCGAAGCCGATTTACTGGCCGACCCGAAAGAGCGCTCCGAACACTTAATGTTAGTCGATTTAGCACGTAATGACTTAGGCCGCGTCTGCGTGCCGGGAAGCGTGACTGTTCCCCACTACGCCATTATCGAACGCTATTCTCACGTCATGCACATCGTCTCTCAAGTCGAAGGCGATTTGGCGCCGAAGTATGATGCGTTTGATTTATTCAAAGCCACTTTCCCTGCAGGAACACTTTCAGGTGCACCCAAAATTCGCGCGATGCAGATTATTTCTGAGCTCGAAGGTGAACGTCGCGGAATTTATGGCGGAGCCGTCGGTTACTTCGGCTTCGATGGTGGTCACGATTCGTGTATCGTTATACGT
>CAIMFE010000154.1 GCA_903840235.1 uncultured Opitutia bacterium
ACGCACTTTAGCCCTGCGCTTGCGCGTCTGGCGTCAACTCCGCGGAGGTGAAGGACACTTCGAAGAATATTCTCTCGCTGCTGTTCCTGTATCAGCGTCCTTCCTGGAAATGATGGATATGCTCAACGAGCAACTCATCCGTGAGGGCAAGGACACTGTAGCTTTCGATCACGATTGCCGCGAAGGCATCTGTGGTATGTGTTCAATGACGATTAATGGTATGCCGCACGGACCGATTCCTGGTGTGACTACCTGTCAGTTGCACATGCGTAATTTCCGTGACGGTGAAACGATCACCGTCGAACCTTGGCGGGCGCGTGCTTTCCCGGTGCTCAAAGACTTGGCGGTAAATCGTTCGGCCTTTGATAAAGTTATTCAAGCAGGTGGATTTATTACTGTGCGTACAGGGTCTGCGACTGAAGCGAATAACACTTTAATTCCTAAGCCGATTGCGGATGAAGCGATGGATGCCGCTGAATGTATCGGCTGTGGAGCTTGCGTCGCTTCGTGTAAAAATGGATCGGCGATGCTTTTCGTCGGCGCAAAAATTAATCACCTTAATATTTTACCTCAAGGTCAGCCCGAGCGTGAACGTCGCACTTTAGCGATGGTAAAGACGATGGATGATGCCGGCTTCGGTAACTGTACTAATTACGGCGAGTGTCAGGCTCACTGTCCGAAGGGCATTACGCTCGATGTGATTGCGAAACTTAATCGCGATTATCTCCGAGCTCGCGTGAAAGAATTTTTCTCTTCTACGGGCAAAGCGCGTAAGGGCGGAGAGTAATTAGATAAGGTTAGAAAGGCTTTCTTCGAGTCCGCCCACGCGGGCTCGTTTCAGCCATACGCGTTTATATTCGGCAACGAGTTGCTCTCTTTCTTGTTTACTGAGCGGCTTATTCTGTGCCCGACGAATTCCGGCGGTGGCACAATCAATGCCTAAAATAATTTCTGACCGCACGCATTCATCACCGATGCCTTCGGCTAACTGGCGACCTTTTTCTAAAAGATCTAACGAGTCATTTAATTCATTGGGGCTGACATCTTTTAATACTTCGGAGAGATTTTCTTTAGACGCTGTGAGTAGTTCCCAGGTTAAACTCTTATTGCGAATAGATTTTTGAATAGCGGAGTCGAGTCGTCCGATATGTTGGAGGATAGTTGCGGTTAACGACGCATCTTCGTGATTAAGATGACCGAGAATAGCACACGCCTTATCAAAATCGCCTTTTTGATTCGCGGCGAAGCACCAGGCTTGAGCGAGTCCACTCGCCAAAGGAAGCCACTGCGTCGGCCAAGGCTGATGATTACCATTATCACCCCACGATGTAATCAAAACACCTTGGGCCTGATGTTTGATCGCTGCACTGACAGCTTCCACTTGATTGGTCAGTGCATTGTCGAGTCGCCCCGTAAAACTTTGCCACGTGCTGGTGCCAGGGGCGATGAGGTAGGATCGACCGAGTGAGTTGAGTTTTTGTGCTTGTTCGTTGAAAGGATGACCGGCGTCGTAGCCCCAAATCACCGGCATTGCTAAGACGGGTGCTTCGCACGCGAGATTTAAATCTTCTAGTAAAATATCGCCCCAGAATTGTGGAGTGCGTCCGCGTGCTTCGACTAACTTACAAATTTTCTTAAGATGATTTAGATAAACAGCGTGCTTACCGTTTTTTTCAACGGCTTCTTTGCTGAAACCTTGACCTAGTTCCCAAGGTTCATCGCCGCCAATATTTACCTGGCGACTGCGAAAGTGCGGAAGGTATTTATCAAGAAGATCGCCAATAAATTTCAGTGATTCGTCGTCGGGCTTCAAAGTACCAGGAATGGGCTTAAACTGCTGGGTTAGCGGGTGAATCCAGCCTTCCGGACATTCTGCCATGGATTTATATTTAGGATGACGGAGCCAGCGCTCCATGTGTCCAAACGTATTTAAATTAGGAACGAGTTCGATGCCGAGACTGAGACATTCGCGATCGAGCTGTTCGATTTCCGCGGGTGTTAAAGGTGATGCCTCTTGCCAAACTTCTTCGTGTCCCGGAAAAGCAAAACTATGTTCGATGTAAAGTTGCAGTTGGTTAACGCGTAGTCGCGCTAATGCGCGGATGAGTTGGCGAAATTCATTTTGGGTTGGGATTTTACAACGCGATATATCCAACATGAATCCGCGAATGGGTAAGTCCGGACTATCTAAAACTTCACAACAGGGCAGGGCTTCAGGATTTTGCTCAAAGATTTGTCGGAGGGTTTGTGCTCCATAAATGACGCCTGCGGCATCACGTGCCTTTAAGTGAATACCGCTCGTCGCGATTTCTAAATAGTAAGACTCGGATCCGAGGGCCTCGGTGTATTCGATTCGACACGGCGTAGTTTGCTTAGCGTCGAGTGCGGCTTCGGCCTCGGCAATCGACTGAGGAAGATTTTTTAGAAAAACCGCGGTGGGGTGGGGTGCCTTGGGGACGGGTAGAAAGCCACCACGAAGACTCAATTCCCGGGGTCGGGGAAAGAGCTGTGGCAGTTGGGCACGCATGAAATAACCCTTACAAACTTAGTCCTTTCGGGCAAGCCCTCACCTCGGGACGGGTATTTGGGCAAAAAGTGAGAATATGACGTATCTTTCTATCAAGATACATTGATGTGAACTTGCCACCTCCCCCTTTTCTATTTCGATAACCGACTATGGATCACCATGACTCCTATATCTTCTCATCCGAATCAGTAGGCGAGGGTCACCCTGACAAGGTGGCTGACTCCATCTCCGATTCCATCTTGGACGCCGTTTTCGCTCAAGATAAGTTCTCTCGTGTTGCTTGTGAAACCTTAGTGAAGAGCGACCACGTTGTCATCGCGGGTGAATTAACCACTAAGGCCAAAGTTAACTTTGAAGAAGTCGTCCGCGCTGCGATTCGTGAAATTGGCTATGTGAATGACGATGACGTTTTTCACGCCGACAAAGTTTTCTTCACTAATCTTTTAACGAAACAATCTCCTGACATTGCCCAAGGGGTTGATGAACGTAAAGCCTCTGGAAAAAAGCACGCCAAGATGGGTGCCGGCGACCAAGGAATTATGTTTGGTTATGCTTCGAACGAAACCGAAGAGCTCATGCCCGCTCCCGTGATGTTTGCTCACCGCTTAAATCGCGAATTAGCCCGCATCCGTAAATCAGGTGCCCGTGGTACAGAATGGATTCGTCCTGACTGTAAATCGCAAGTCGCGGTACGTTACGAAAACGGAAAATTAAAAGAAATAACGAACGTGGTTATTTCGACACAACACACAGCCGATGTCAGCCACGCTCAAATCGAAAAATTCTGTATAAATCAGATTATTCACAAAGTTTTACCCAAGAATTTAATCAGTAAGAAAACTGAGTTTTTAATCAATCCTACTGGACGCTTCGTGATTGGTGGTCCACAAGGCGATTGCGGATTAACCGGACGTAAAATCATCGTCGATTCGTACGGCGGTATGGGTCGTCACGGCGGTGGCGCATTTTCTGGAAAAGATCCAACCAAGGTGGATCGTTCCGCTGCTTACATGGCTCGCTGGGTCGCTAAGCACATTGTTGATTCAGGAGTTGCTGATCGTTGTGAATTACAAGTCGCCTATGCGATTGGTCACCCTGAGCCTACCAGTATTCACTTAGATACTTTTGGTACGGGCAATATGTCCGATGCCTCCATCTTGGCTGCGGTGAAAGAAGTTTTCTTATTTAATCCTGCTGAGATTATTAAACAGCTCGATCTCCGTCGTCCGATTTACCGCGCGAGCACGCACTACGGTCACTTCGGTAAAAAAGGTTTACCGTGGGAAGAAACCAAGCACCTCGCAAAATTCGTTAAAGCCCTTCACCAACAATCTTAATCATCATGTATTCTCCAAAACCCTCCCGTACAAAATCTGCCAAAGCAGATTTCAAAGTAGCTGATCTCAGTCTTGCCGACTGGGGTCGTAAAGAACTCCAAGTCGCTGAGCACGAAATGCCCGGCCTCATGTCATTGCGTGCTAAGTATGCGAAAACCAAGCCTTTAAAGGGTGTTCGTATTACTGGTTCGTTGCACATGACGATTCAGACCGCGGTGCTTATCGAAACCTTAGCAGCCCTCGGTGCTGATGTGCGCTGGGCTTCTTGTAATATCTTTTCAACCCAAGATCATGCCGCTGCTGCCATCGCTAAAGCGGGTCACCCTGTCTTCGCTTGGAAGGGTGAAACCTTGGAAGAATATTGGGAGTGCACCATGCGTGCCTTAACCTGGCCGAATGGTGATGGCCCTGAGCTCATCGTTGATGACGGTGGTGATGCGACACTCTTAATTCACAAAGGATACGAATTAGAAAACGGATCCAAGTGGGTGAATACCAAATCCGAATCACACGAAGAACAGGTAATCAAAGACCTGCTCAAAAAAGTAGCTAAAGAACGTCCAGGCCACTGGCATAAAGTTGTGGCTGCCTGGAAGGGTGTTTCTGAAGAAACTACGACCGGCGTAAAACGTCTTTATCGTATGCTTGAAGCCGGTGAACTTTTAGTGCCGACCGTTAACGTGAACGACACAGCAACTAAATCTAAGTTCGATAATTTATACGGCTGTCGTGAATCGTTGGTCGATGGCATTAAGCGTGCAACTGACGTGATGGTCGCTGGAAAACTCGCCCTCGTGATTGGTTATGGCGACGTGGGTAAAGGCTCAGCACAATCTCTGCGTGGATTAGGCGCGACGGTACAGATTGCTGAAGTGGATCCGATTTGCGCACTGCAAGCGGCGATGGAAGGCTATCGCGTTGTTCGTATTGAAGATACCTTAGGTAACACCGATATTTATGTAACGGCTACCGGTAATCGCGACATCATCACGCTTGAGCATATGCAGAAGATGAAAGACCAAGCGATTGTTTGTAACATTGGACACTTCGATAACGAAATACAAGTGACTCGTTTGAATGACGCCAAGGGTGTGAAGAAAGAAGTGATTAAGCCTCAAGTCGATCGCTACACCTTCCCTAAAGGAAAACAGATTTATATGTTGGCGGAAGGACGTTTAGTAAATCTCGGCTGCGCAACCGGTCACCCTAGTTATGTCATGTCGACTTCGTTCTCGAATCAGGTCCTCGCGCAAATTCACTTATGGGAAACCCGTCAAACAGCTAAACCTAGTGTTTCTGTTTTACCTAAGTACCTCGACGAAGAAGTCG
>CAIMFE010000155.1 GCA_903840235.1 uncultured Opitutia bacterium
CTTCGAGGCCCAATTCTTTTACGCCTGAAACTGTTTTCAGCACGCTATCAAATTGTTTTCCGTCGGACACTCTACGCCAAGCTGCACCCATACAGAAACGTGAAGCGCCCCCTGACTTTGCACGACGTGCATCCGCGAGGATTGTTTCCGTTTCCATGAGCGATTCGGCTTCGACGAACGTATTGTGGTGAACGGACTGCGGACAGTAGGCACAGTCTTCCGGGCAGGCACCCGTCTTGATTGACTTGAGCGTACAGAGCTGCACTCCAGCAGGATCTTGGTTGGCTTGGTGTGCCTCCTGGGCCTTGAAAATCAAGGTATTGAGAGACAAATCATAGAGGGCACGGGCTTGAGTTAGGTTAGTCATAATAATATTAAAGATTGGGAATTACATCATCCATCGCTCGTCGCACGGATTGTACAAGGTGAGTGACTTCAGAGGGTTGAATAGAAATGGGTGGTACGAATAAAATAGAATCTCCGAGCGGTCGAATCACGAGTCCGTGACGACGCGCAGCCAAAGCGATTTGATATCCCACGCGCATATCCACAGACCAATTTTTCTCGTTGGCAGATTTAAAATCTACCGCACCGGTTAATCCATACTGACGATAACTGGCGATATTCGGATGATCGGAAAAATTTTTTTGGATTTCTTCTCCCAGCTGCTGAGCGCGTTCAGCGATTTGACCCGAAGAAATCATAGGGCGTAGTTTTTTCAGTGAAGCCAGAGCAACGGCACAGCCTAATGGATTGCCTGAAAAGGTATGTCCGTGGAAAAAGGTACGTCCTTCGGAAAATTCACCCTGGAATGCTTCAAAGATTTTCTCCGAAGTGAGTGTAGCAGCTAATGGGAGATATCCGGCGGCTAATCCTTTCGCCAAACAAAGAAAATCGGGAGCCACACCCTCTTCGGCACACGCAGTCAATGAACCCAGTCGCCCGAAACCGGTGAAAACTTCATCGAGAATTAAATGAACATCGTATTGCTTACAAAGTTGGGCGACGGCTTTAACGAATCCTGCAGGTTGCTGGTGCATTCCAGCTGCACCTTGCACACGAGGTTCAAGAATAAGCGAAGCGGTCTGCGCGGCTTGTGATTTTAAAATTAATTCTAATTCTTGAAGTGATTTTGTAGCGTCAGAAAATTTAATTTTACCTGCACACTCTTCATGTCGAGGTGCCTCGAACATTTGAGAAGAAAAAAGCCAGGGTGCGAAACGTTTATGAAAAGTTCGGTTATCGCCCACCGACATTGTCCCGAAAGTGTCGCCATGATAAGCGCCAGACATCGAAATCAAACCGCGTTTTTCGGAGCGACCTGCTAATTGCCAGTACTGGAAGGAAAGTTTAAGTGCTACCTCTATTGCGTTGCTTCCATTATCTGTAAAAAAACATCGCGGAAGTAATCCGTTAGTTAATCCAGATAATTCCTCAGCGAGCTCCGTCGCTACCGGATGATTTAATCCTAATAAAGTAACGTGCGCTAATTGATGTAACTGTTTCTCCAGAGCAGCATTTAAATCTGGATCGTTATGTCCGTGGACATTGGTCCACACCGAAGCATTGCCGTCTAAGTAGCGGCGACCTTCACTGTCGATTAACCAAGA
>CAIMFE010000156.1 GCA_903840235.1 uncultured Opitutia bacterium
GAAGGACACCAGCTGCTCGCTCCGGAAAAGCTCGGCAGCGATAGGCTGAAGGGTCTTCGGTCATTTTACCTCAACGTGATTTTTAGCCCGTAATTCCTTTAACCACTCATCAACGGCGGATTTCATCGCTTCGGCACGAACGCGATTTTCGATGACTTCACGTACTAATGGATCATCTAAGGTGTCTGGCCCTGCGGGCTTATAGCCTTCACGTTTTAAAATAAACCAAACGGATTTTCCGCCCGGTAAATCAAATTGTAAGCAGCCTGAAATTTCGCCGTCTTTGAGCTTCTTTAATTCGGCGACGACGCGTTCATTTAATTCATCAAGCGACTTCCAGCCTACATTGCCACCCTTGCTCGCATAGTCGTCTTCGCTCACTAATTCCGCAATCTCGGTAAAGGTAGTGGGTGTCGCATTGGTGCGCGTGCTGATTTTATACTGCGCTAGAGTCGGCTTGATTTTACTAGGATCAGTGAGGGCCAAAGCCCAAGCCTCGGCGCGGTTCTTGGCTTCGGTTGCACTCTCGGCAGCACCTTGATTAATGGTGATTTGGCGAAAATTAATAACTTCTTTATGGGTGAACTCCGCTTGGTGTTTATTGAAGTATTCTAAAATGCGTCCTGGGCCAACATTCATAGCACTGCGACGAACCTGTCCAATCATGTACTCAAAAGTGATGCGGTCCTCAATTTGTTTGCGATAACTTAAAGGCGTGAGGCCCTGCGTGCGGAGTGCGGCTACGAATCGATTACGATCGCCGCCGAAATCTCTACGTACGGTGTCCTCAATATCTGAATCCACATAGCTAGCAGGAATTTTCCCCATATTATTTTTAAAATCAGCAATCACTAACTGACGGTCAGCAATCTGATTTAATATTTCGGCAGCGAGATCATCAATCGCCTTATTGAAATCATTATCATTTTGGGTCTTATTTCTGATTTCTTTGAGGAAGGGTGTGATTTGCTGACGAATTTCTGAAAGCGTTACTGGCTGTCCGTCCGCACTCGCCGCAATTCTTTCCGTGTTCATTTCGGTCCAACGTTGGGCCGCAATTTCTTCTAAGCTTTTTTCTTTAACTACCGGAGTCGGTGTGGCTGCAGGACTGGTTTCAACCGCGCCAAGGTTTACCCAAAAAACTGAAAGCAGAAAAAAGAGTGGTGAAATTTTCATGAACTAGGTGGAGAGGGGAGACGCGAGAGGAAACTGCGAATTTCTGTGAGTTTCCGTAGGGGCTCCCTTGCGGTCAAGCGGGGAAAGCGATTTCCAATTAAGATCAGTTCGCTTTTTCCGCCCAGAACCACTTGTTTGCAACGCAGAGTGGCGTCTTCCGTATTAATCGATGTCACCCCTTTGATTTCGGCCAAGCAGCGAATCTCGGCAATCTTGAGCAATGCATCTGCCTCCGGGGGCAGGCGTCCATAGCGATCGATGAGCTGTGCTCGGATCTCTTTTAATTCATCGACATGATTGACGAGGGCAATTTTTCGAAACGCTTCAATTCTCAGGCGTGTCTCGGGTATCCAGGCCTCGGGAAGTGTCGCCGTAAGGATGCCGCTCTCGTCCGAGTTTCCGTAGTTCTCGTTTTGAATGACATCAGCATGGGAAATAAAATCACAATTAATTTCACAGCGCTCAGCCCAGCCGACTTTCTCACCTTTTATTTTGGCGACACTTCGGC
>CAIMFE010000157.1 GCA_903840235.1 uncultured Opitutia bacterium
CATTAAAAGAAAGCCCGAGTTCACCGCACCTGGGCTTGCTCTCATTATAAAATCCGTCTTGTTCATAGTCCATGCAACGCTTGGCCCAAACTTTTGCTCGCTGTCGCTCTGAAGGTCGTCCCGCCTTTGTCAGCTACGTCTGCGCCGGCGATCCCGACGTCGCTACCTCGAAAGCTATTTTAGCATCCCTCGCGCAAGCGGGTGCCGACATTCTCGAAGTAGGCGTTCCCTTCTCCGATCCTCTGGCCGACGGCTTAACCAACCAGCTCGCCGCACAACGCGCTCTCGAAGGTGGCATGACCTTCAATCACTTACTCGAAATCATTCGCGACACTCGCGCCGTCACCGACAAGCCGATCATCTTATATTGTTACTATAACTTATTATTTTCGTTCGGCATCGAATCCTATTGCGAGAAAGCAAAAGCAGCCGGAATCGATGGACTCTTAGTTTTAGACTGCCCACCCGAAGAAGCTGGTGAACTGATTGCTGCGTCTAAGAAATTCAATCTCGCGAATGTTTTCATTATCGCACCCACCACACCACCCGCTCGCATGGCACTGATTGCTAAACATGCTTCAGGATTCATTTATTATGTGTCGCGCGAAGGCGTCACGGGCGAACGTTCAGAACTCGCTCAAAACTTACAGAGCGCGGTTAAAGAAATCAAAAAACATACAGATTTACCTATTTGCGTAGGCTTTGGAATTTCCACCGCCGCACACGTCAAAGCCATCGGTGAAATCGCTGATGGAGTTGTCGTGGGCAGTGCCCTCGTCAATGTCGTCGCCGCCCATAAAGACAACCGCTCGCAAGCGGCCGCCGCGATTGGACAAAAGGTTAAAGAACTCTTAGGCGCTTAGTCTTTAACGAACCCAGGGACCTTGGGCAACTTCGTCAACTTTCACTGAGTTGGCTGGAATGACTTTTGTCTCCACCAAACTGGCAACTTCGCCCTCAACTTGTTGACGAGAAAGTACGCCGTATTTTTCGTTCTTCGATTCATCGGTCGCAATTTTGGAATCAATCATCTGCTGACGACACCAGGAAAGAAATCCATCATCCAATTTTGGATTATCTTTTTTCATCAAGTCATGAGCGAGAGTCGGATCCTGTGTCAGGTAATTTTCCCAACCACGCACATAAGCTTTCAGGAATTTTGCGAGTACTTCCGGATTCTTTTTCAGCCATTCATCCGTCGTAAACAATGTCGCGGCCGACGAATATCCGAAATCAGATAATGGCAAGCATCGCACTTTCGCCCCAGCCTGCTGGAGAAAATAAGGCTCAGCCGTAAAGAATCCTTCTTGAATCGCTTCTGGGTCGCGCAGAAAATCACCTTGTCCGTAGGTCTGTGGACGAATGGAAAAATCAGCGCCTAATTTATTTTTAAGAAAAGGAATCCAAGCTGCCTCGGGTCGGGCGATGATGACTCGACCTGCCAAATCACGGTAAGATTTTACCGACGAAGTTTCGTGCACCATTAAACATAAAGGCATGCGGTGAAAGACGGCAGCCACATTACAGAGAGGTAAACCTGCGGCACGCGCTTGGATGACTTGCGTGGTGGCCGATTGACCAATGTCCGCCCGACCCGTGGCCACAATCTGTGTCACCTTCACATTACCTCCACCAGGAAGGAGAACGACATCTAAGCCTTCCTCTTTAAACCATCCCTTAGCGAGCGCTTGATAAAGTCCGCCATGTTCAGGTTCAGGAAACCAATCGAGCTGCACAGTCACGCGCTGAAGTCCCTCAGTTTTTACGCTCGGTTTCCGATTTATGTATCCGGCAGTTAAACCAACCATCACACAAACGACCCAAATGATGATGCGTGTACTCCAGCTAATTTTCATAGCCCGTAACTTAATAACCACCGACCGACAGTCCAGCCAGATGCCCAAATTTTATAGGGTTTAAACGAAAATTTGCGCATTCATCGATTCTTTCTTGCCAGCCCCCTCACCTCTCTCACTTTTCCAATGGTTCTAGCCTGTTGTTAGAGCCACCGGAACAAAACGTATGGCTCAACAAACCACCTGGACCAAAAAAGACTTAACCGGCATCGAGACACTTTCCCGGGCCGAGATAGAATTTCTTTTTGATCAGGCGGAAAAATTCCTCCCCGCTTTGGTCCCAGGTAAAGGACTTGACCTCATGCATGGTCGCACCGTCGTAAATCTTTTCTTAGAACCAAGCACACGTACCTGCACTGCCTTCGAAATCTCTGCAAAGAAATTAGGTGCTGAAGTGGTCTCGATCAACACCACGGCCTCATCCCTGGTTAAAGGTGAAACACTTCGCGATACGGCGATGAACATTCGAGCGATGGGTGTGGATGCAATCGTCATTCGTCACTCATCGGCTGGTGCTCCTCGTTACCTCGGTGAAGTCTTGGATATTTCTGTTATCAACGCCGGCGACGGCGCCCACGAGCATCCTACGCAAGCCTTACTCGACGC
>CAIMFE010000158.1 GCA_903840235.1 uncultured Opitutia bacterium
AGGAGTGGCTTCGGGCAATTTTCCGTGAGCGGTCGGAGGCGCTGACCTAGGCCAGCTCCTAATATAAATGCAGTGGTTGGAAAATTATTCATAAGATTATTTGGAGCAGCGGGGGCAGATACCATAAATTTCCATAATGTGCGTTAAATCGGTGAAGCCTTGGTTTTTGGCAGCGATTTCGAGTTTGATCGTATCGCAGCCCGGAAGCTTTTCGATTAATCCGCAACGTCGACAAATCACATGGTGGTGATGATGGTCAGGCGATATCATCGCGTAGAGATTTTTTCCTCGTTCGATGGGGTGACGTTGGACGACGCCCGCTTCCTCGAGTGAGTCCAGATTTCGATACACCGTGACTAAATCCAAAGTGCCGTCCCCGGCCGACTTATGAATTTCCTCCGCACTGATTGGGTTTTTGCACTCTGACAAAACTCTCAGCATGGCGAGACGAGGATTGGTGATACGCAGAGCCTTTGTTTTCATCCGACTCAGGGCGGATTCCACCCTGGGATGGGGGTCGTCGCCGCAGCAGTCTTTAGAATGAAGGTGTTTATCTGCCACAGACTCTAAATTTAACTTCTATTATGACGTGGCAAGACGAATGGTCACTTGCCACCCGCCAATCTCTGGTTTGGCTATAATCTCGTATGTCCGAACCTTCGGCCCAGTCCCAATCGCCCAACTCATTAGGGCCCACTCAATTTCAGGATTTCATTTCCAAAAAAGCCTTTCCACTTGAGCTCGGTGGTGAGTTGCCCGAACTCACCCTGCGTTACGAAACTTACGGAAAATTATCTCCCGATAAATCGAATGCGATTTTAGTACCTCACGCCCTCAGCGGAGATCATCACGTGGCCGGACGCTATCAGCCCGATGATGCTAAACCGGGTTGGTGGGATGGTTTCGTTGGACCAGGCAAAGCCATCGACACCGATCGCTTCTTCGTCATCGGAATCAATTGCATTGGCGGATGTCGTGGTTCGACTGGACCTCTCTCGACTGATCCCCGAACTGGTAAACCTTACGGCGGATATTTTCCTGAAATTACTTTAGGCGATATTGTCCGCGCTCAACGTCTCGTCATTCAACACCTCGGCATTAAAAAATTACACGCCATCGTCGGCGGATCCATGGGCGGAATGCAGGCATTGCTATGGTCAGGAGATTATCCAGAAGAAGTCGGCCGCATCGCTGTGCTCGCTGCAGGGTTGAGTCAATCGCCCATGGCTATTGCCTTAAATGCAGTTTCACGTGCCTGTGTTGAAGCCGATCCGCAATGGCGGGGTGGGCATTATCAACCCGGCGAAGGACCAGATAGCGGATTAGCTATCGGCAGAATGATTAGCCACATCAGCTATCTTTCCTCCGCTGCGTTCGATCAAAAATTTGGTCGTGCAAAAGTCATCGGTGCTAAAAATAACGATCCGGTTTATTGGCAGGTGGAAAGTTATTTGAAACACCAGGGTACATCTTTCGTAAAACGTTTTGATGCGAATAGTTGGTTGCGCATTACTAGAGCGGTTGATCGTTTTGATTTAACGTCACGCGCCGCCGCAGGTCAGTTATTCAAGAAAATCGGACCCGATGTTCTGGCGATTGGATTCTCTAGTGACTGGCTTTATCCGACCAGTGAACTGCGTATGGTCGTTGCCGCTGCGACAGCAGTCGGAGTGAATGCTGCTTACTTGGAAGTAGTTACCGATGCTGGTCACGATGGCTTCCTCATTCCCGATACGGGTCTGAGTGTCCGCCTGCACGCCTTCTTGGGGTAATCAGAGCAGGGGAGCGACCAGTTTGGAAGCCGCCTCGAGGGCTTGACCCTTCCAGGTACGACTTTTCCGATAAATATCCTCCGAATAGGGCGAACATTCCCGTTCGATAGAAGTGATGAAATCACTAATATTATTTAGGGATTTCAGGTGATTAACGCAGGCGGCAATTTCGTAATTAAAGAAGAGGGAACGCATGTCTAAATTAGCTGACCCGACGATCGCAGTTTCATCATCTACCAGAAATAATTTAGCGTGCAGGACGCCTGATTTGTAAAAGAGAATTTTTGCCCCTGCCTCTTTTAATTTACGTAAATACCAGCGACGGGCGAAATCAAGTAAGAGATGATCTGAACGTCGCGGTAGCATAATTTTAACTTTAATATTTTTTTGGGCAGCGCTCAGAAGCAGTCGAAACAAAGTGCGGTCAGGCACAAAATACGGCGTCATAATAGTAATCGATTTCTCTGCGTCTTCGATTAATTTGATGTAGGCCTCCCAGAGAGGGTCGCCCACGCAGTCGGGTCCCGAAGAAATAATTTTAATTTCGGTTTCTCCGCTGTGTTGCGGTTGGTGCCGGAGGATTTCTAAAAATTCTTTGGGCTCGCGATGAGTAGCCTGACACCAGTCCGCGATAAAAACACGCTCGAGTGCTCCCGCTGCGGGTCCATCAATGAGGAAAGAACAATCCCGATAACGACGATTAGACGGTTTGTAGCCTAGATAATTGAGGCTGATATTTTGCCCACCAATCACCGCCGTTTGCCCATCAAACAGGGCGATTTTACGATGGTTTCGCCAGTTCGCCGAGCCTTTACCTTGCATCGGTAAAATCGGATTAAATGTCGCCACTTCACCGCCGGCTTTAATGAGCGGCTGACATAAGAACTGCGGAGTGCCCAGGCTGCCGACTCCATCGAGAAGCAATCGTACTTCAACGCCCGCTTTTGCTCGCTGTGCGAGAGCAGAAATAATTTCACGGCCAATCGCATCAGCTTTAAGAATATAAGTTTCGATATGAATTCTTTTTTGCGCTAAACGAATTTCTCTCAACAAGGTTTCGAGCATCATCTTTCCATCCTCGTCACCCAGCACCGTAAATTGGTTGCCGCGAATTTCGGAATCGCTCGTGAGTTTTTTAGCCACGGCGTTAACCTCTCGCTTCTTGCGTGCGAGTTGCGTGTATTTTCGTCCGCCCCAGATAAACAGAATAAGCGCTGCAGATTTAGGGATTAAAATCGCTACGCTTATCCAAAATAAAATATAAAAACCTGTCACCCTCGCCCAGGCAGCACGATAGATGACAAACGCGGTGCAGGCGTAATTAACCCAAGGTAGTAAGAAAGCTAGTTCTGGCAGCCGATCGAATACAAGTAGGGTGCCTTGCATGCAGTTAGACTAAACATTCTCAGTTGTCTGGACACAAAAAAAGACCCCGGTTTCCCGAGGTCTTGATGTGGAAGCTAATCGAGGGATTAGTTGCCGGCCTTGTCGAGCAAGTCGCCGAGACTGTTGAAGTCTCCGCTGCCTGAAGAACCAGTCGAACCGCCACCGGAGGAAGGAGCCGCTGGGGCGCCGCCCGTGGAAGGTCCTTTGATACGCTCGTAGGACGAAATCTCGGCCTGTAAGCGTTCAGCATCGTAGTTAGCAGCCTTGATGGAGAGACCGATACGACGGTCTTCTTTATCAATCTTGATAACGCGAGCGCTGACTTCTTGGCCGACTTTGACAACGTCTTTAACATTTTCCACGCGCTGTTCAGCGAGTTGAGAAACGTGAACGAGACCGTCAATTTCTTCTGAGAGTTCGATGAACGCACCGAAGTTAGCCACTTTGGAAACCTTACCTTTAACGAGGTCACCAATGCGGAACTTCTTGTCGATGTCGCTCCAAGGATCGGTCTGAATTTGTTTAACGCCGAGGGAGATGCGCTGTTGGTCGATATCTACATCGAGAACAATCGCTTCAACATCGTCGCCCTTCTTCATGACTTCAGCAGGGTTGTTGATACGACGGGTCCAGCTCATGTCGGTGACGTGAACCATACCATCGATACCATCTTCGAGTTCCACGAACGCACCGTAGTTGGTGAGGTTGCGAACTTTTCCATGAACGCGTGCGCCCACGGGATAGTTGTGACGAACTTTTTCCCATGGATTTTCTTCGAGTTGGCGGATGCCCAAGGAGATTTTTTGTTCTTCCTTGTTAACGCTGATGATGACAGCGTCGACTTCTTGGCCCACTTTGAGAATGTCTGAAGGCTTCTGTACGCGCTTAGTCCAGGAAAGTTCGGAGACGTGAACGAGTCCTTCTACGCCACCTTCAATTTCAATGAAGGCACCATATTGAACGAGGTTAACGACCTTACCATGAACTTTTTGACCCACAGGGTAACGCTTTTCGATACCTTCCCATGGATTAGGCTGAGTTTGTTTGAGACCAAGTGATACGCGTTCGCGATCACGATCCACTTCAACTACCATAACAGTAACTTCTTCGCCTACCTTCACCACTTCGCTAGGGTGACCAATGCGGCCCCAGCTCATGTCGGTGACGTGTAAGAGACCATCGAGACCATCGAGATCCACGAACGCACCGTAATCGGTGATGTTCTTAATGATACCGCGACGGATGGTGCCAGGCTTAACTTCTTCGAGAAGTTTACGACGGCTTTCACCACGTTGCTCTTCGATGAGCTCGCGACGTGAAACAACGAGATTCTTCTTCTCTTTGTTAATCTTGATAATTTTGAAATCGAAAGTTTGGCCAACGAAGACATCGAGGTTCTTCGGAGGATTGATATCGATTTGCGAGGAAGGCATGAATGCGTCCACGCCCACGGAGACGATGAGTCCGCCTTTAACGACAGACTTGATGCGGCCTTGAACGATGGAGCCTTCTTGGCAGTTAGCTTCGATGCTTTCCCATTTACGAATTTGAATCGCGCGATCGTAAGAGACGGTCGGCGTGCCATCTTTGTTTTCCAGTTTCTCGAGATAGACTTCGAGATCCATGCCGACTTGGATTTCAGCCATATCGGGGAATTCGGCTTGGGGGATGAATCCCTCGGACTTGCCTTTGATGTCAACGACGACGTCTTTATCGCCACGGATTTCCGTGACCTTGGCTTTGATGACCGAGTGAGGTTTGAGCGCGCCGAAATTAGAATCGGCGAGCAGTTTTTCCATGATGCTCATATTATGTTTTTTTGACTAGTTGTCCTGGGCGTCCGAAGACGTTTCCAGGGTTTTGGTTGTTGTTAGGAACGAACCTTTAGAGATTCCACTAACACAAGTTAGCGGGCTAAAGGGAGGTTGAAAGAACCTGTTTCCACCCCTCATTGCAAGTCGATTATGAACCAGAATTCGTAATTATTTTCCTTAAATCTGGGTCCTGACTCCACCCCTCGCGGACGATTAAAGACTGTAAAACCTTC
>CAIMFE010000159.1 GCA_903840235.1 uncultured Opitutia bacterium
ATCTAAGTCAGAACCGAACTGAGCGAAGGCAGCGAGTTCGCGATACTGAGCGAGTTCGCCTTTCACTTTACCTGCTACTTGTTTAAAGGCTTTGATCTGTGCAGCAGATCCTACGCGCGAAACTGAGAGACCCACGGAAACCGCGGGACGGATACCTTGATTAAATAAATCGGTCTGTAAGAAAATCTGACCATCAGTAATCGAAATCACGTTCGTCGGAATGTACGCCGAAACGTCACCCGCTTGAGTTTCGATAATCGGAAGCGCGGTGAGTGAACCCTTACCGTTTAAGCGTGCAGAACGCTCGAGGAGGCGGGAGTGCAAATAGAAGACGTCACCAGGATAAGCTTCACGACCGGAAGGGCGTTTTAAGATTAAAGAAATTTGGCGGTATGCAGCAGCATGTTTAGATAAGTCATCATAAACAATCAGAGCATCTTGTCCATTTTCCATAAACCATTCACCGATGGCAGTTCCGGAGAAAGGAGCGAAGAGTTGGTTTGCAGCGTTATCAGCGGCAGGAGCGGCGACCACACAGCAATATTCCATTGCGCCGGCTTTTTCTAAAATACCTACAGTGCGGGCGATCGAGGAATTCTTTTGTCCGATAGCTACGTAGATTGAAAATACTGGACGGAATTTAGCATCACCCGAAGCTAAACCAACTCGGTTGGCATTCGCTTGATTGATAATCGTATCAATCGCGATGGTGGTCTTACCGGTTGCACGGTCACCGATGATTAATTCGCGCTGACCGCGGCCAACTGGAATCATCGCATCGATAGCCATGATACCGGTTTGCATTGGTTGATCGACGGATTTACGTGGAGTGATACCAGGAGCAATTTTTTCTACAGGGTAACGTTCGGTGCTTTGAATAGGACCTTTGCCGTCGATAGGGTTACCAAGAGCATCAACCACGCGACCTAATAAACCTTTACCAACAGGAACCGAAAGGAGGCGTCCGGTGGTCTTTGCTTCCATGCCTTCTTTAAGGCCAGAAATATCACCCATAATAACACAACCCACTGTGTCTTCAGCGAGGTTGAGCGCGACGCCTTGAAGGCCACCAGGAAGCTCGATCATCTCATTCATCATGACTCCCGATAATCCATCGATAGAGGCAACACCGTCAGCCAGCGTTACGATTGTGCCCACGTTGGCTTTGCCCGCACGGGTGTCGAGGCCAGCGATGGCTTTTTGAATTTGGTCAATTACGTTACTCATGTTTTTATATAAATGGTTTTGGTTTTTTTTAGGAAAGTGATTTGGCTAAATTTGCAAGGCGGTGAGCAGCGGTTAAATCAATAACGTCATCGCCCACTCTCACGCGGAAGCCGGCCAAGAGCGCATCGTTACGACGAGCGACGGGCATAACAGTACGCGAAAGTGATTTGGAAAAATGGGTCGCGATATTAGAAGCATCACCAGCGGAAAGAGGACCCGCGTGTTCAATCAAGGCTTCGCCGCGCGCGATCTCCTTACGTACATTTGCTAAATATGCGCGGAGCAGAGGACGTAAGGTATAAGCAGGACGAGATTTTTTGAGTGAGCTTAAAACCGCTTCAACGCGCTCAGCAGAAACTACACCCGACTCTAGTGAGAGGGTTAAAAGTTTTTTGGCTTCTACTTTAACTGAGCGAGAGGACATTTTTAAATTATTTGGAAGAGAGTTGTTTAACGGCAGCTTCGTTAAGACGAGTGCGTTGAGCATCGTCTAAGTTCTGTTCTAAAACTTTTGCGGCGGTTTCGACGACTAAACGGGAAACTTCGCCACGCACTTCATTAAGCATTTGGCGACGATCGGCTTCGAGTGATTCTTTTCCTTTACGGGTTATTTCGGCAACCGCAGCAACCGCTTCACCTTTGGCAGCTTCGATAGTTTGTTTAGCACTATTACGAGCGTCGTTTAAAATTTTGGCCGCTTCATCAGAAGCCTTTTGTAATTCCGCGTGAGCGGTCTTTTTGGCATCAGCCAATTTTTGCTCTGCTTGGGCGCGGTCGGCTTGTAATTGTTCGGCTTGGCGGATGCGTTCTTCTAACTGGCCGAGGGCGGGCTTGATCGCAAATTTGTAGAGAACGAAGGCGAGGATAGAAAAATTAACTAACTGCGCGATTAAGTGAGGAGCATCGACGCCGAAATTACCAAAGAGTTTAATGATGCCATCTAGGGGGTTGGAGGATTCCGTGGCGCCATGAGCGGAAGGGGTGGCCGGTGCGGCGGTGTTGAGTAGAAGTGAGAAGAGTTTCATGACTTAAATTTTTAAAATGATGCGCTGGTGGTGAACAGCGTGGCCCCTTGCGGGGCCACACCGCCAATCCTTTTACTTCGCGAGGAAGATTGCGTAGAACGCAACTGCTTCAGCGAGAGCCATGCCCAGAATAGACTGGACGAGGATCTTACCGGAAGCTTCAGGATTACGACCTACGGACTCGACGGCTTTAGCGCCAACGAGACCTACACCGATAGCGGCAGCGAAGCAGCCAACAGCGGCAGGAAGTGAACCAGTAATTTCAGCGATGATCATATTATGTTTTGTTTTTTGGTTTTTTTCTTAACGCACCGCTTGGGGAAGTCCCAGCAAGTCATACGCCTTGAAAGTAAAGTTAATGGGCGTGATGTTCGTCGGCGTGGCCGCCTTCGTGATTACAAATGAGGCCGATGTAAACGGCAGATAATAGGGTGAAGACAAAGGCTTGAATGAGACCAACTAAAACTTCTAATAATCCAGCAAGTGCTGGTACTACGTAAGGGGCGAGACCGCCAAGTGAGTGAATTAAATTTTCTCCACCGAATACATTTCCGTACAAACGGAACGAAAGAGAAATTAAACGGAAGGCGATGGATACTACTTCAATACCTCCGACTCCAAGAAAAATAAAGCTGAGTAAAATCCACATCGGAAAACCAATTTCTTTTTTGTCGGCTTTGTTTCCGAATAAATCAAAAATCAGAACTTTTAATCCGGCATAACGTAACACGAAATAAGTCCACGCGAGGAACGAAATCACACTAAGGGCGAGCGTGGTATTTAAATCTGAAGTAGCCGGGCGAATTGCATCAACCCAGTGAGTCCCTTGTTGGAATTTAATCGTGCCGACGCCGGGGAGGAGTCCGCTCCAGTTCATCAAAAGAATAAATACGAAGAATCCACAGAGCGTTGGAAAAACTTTCCCAATCATGTTTTTACCGACGATCGGCTCTAAGGTGTCACGCAGGCCGGATGCCATGTTTTCTACCAAGGCTTGGCCCTTAGAAGGAATGAGTTTGGGCGTACCGACTAAAATACGTACAGCAATGATGATGATTACCGCTAATATCCAGGTAGTGAGAATCGAATTAGTTACATCAAAATTTAACCCGTAACCCTTGATAGAGAACACAGTATCTGCTTTTTCACTAACCCCCTCATTCGCAAAAACGAAGGCTGGTGAAAATAAGGCAGCTATTAAATAAAAGGGGCGCATTAGGCGGAAGGTAGGTTTGAATGTTTGCAGGGGCATAGGTCAACACTTGGCGAAAAAGATTTCTTATCGTAAGCCCCCCACCCCCTCCCCTATTAATTTATCTTATTGTAGACTAACTTAAGGGGAGAGCCGTGATATAGCCCAATTGCCCTGTGATTTGGTATAAATAAAGCGGTCATGGAGCCTGTTTAGTCGACCCTGCCAAAACTCAAAACTTTCAGGAATTAGGATGAAACCACCCCAATGTGGGGGTCTGGGAACCTTCCCTTCGGGGTATTTCTTCTTAAATTCTTCTAATAAGTGCTCTAATTGCATCCGATCAGGGATGGTCTCACTTTGCTCAGAAACCCAGGCGCCAAGCTGACTACCATAAGGCCGGCGGGCAAAATAAGCATCAGATTCAGTTTCAGAAGTCTTTATCACTGAACCATTTATGTGAATTTGACGCTCCAAAGCAAACCAGGGAAATAAAAGTGATGCCCGGGGGTCTTGGGCTAAATTCCGCCCCTTGTTGCTGTTATAGTTAGTATAGAAGGCTAAGCCGCGCTCATCCGCCGACTTTAATAATACAGTTCGCGAAAGTGGAGACCCTCCTTCTTTTACCGTAGATAGAACCATGGCGTTGGGTTCGGTAATTCCGGAGGCCTTAGCTTGATCGAACCAAACCTTAAACTGGGCCAAAGGGGAGTCTAACAGCTCATCACGGCTGAGCCCGTGGGTGGCGTATTCTTTTCTTAATTCCGAAAGGTCCATGAATATAAAATAGTGAAGTCGGTGAATTGGGCAAGCGTTAGCCTTCCCACTCGCCACCTAATTAAGATTTATCACCCTACCCTCTGTGAATCTCGTTCTGATTAATCAAGAAGAGTCGACCCATGGTATCCCCATGGACGACCCACGCGCGGTTCATTTAACCCAAACAGTCGGCCTGCAGCCGGGTAAAACTTTTGTCGTGGGAATAAAAAACGCGTTTCGTGGTTTAGCGACGATTCAAAAAATAAGTGAGCATCTCATCTTCACGGTCGAATGGGAAAAAGAAAAACAGGCACGCCTTCCTTTAGAGTTACTTGTGGGCCTACCTCGACCGCAAACCGCCAAAAAAATATTATATGACGCAGCCAGTTTGGGTGTTAAGAAAATTATCTTTTTCGTTTCAGAAAAAGGTGACCCAGGATATCTCTCAAGTTCACTTTGGAAAAATAACGAATGGGGAGATTTTCTTTTACGTGGAACCGAGCAAGCCTGCTCCTGCCTAGTTCCCGATGTTGTTCATGTCCCCAACATCGAAGAAGGCATAAAATTATTATATCCACAGTCGTGGCGTGTGGCACTTGATCCCTATATAGCAAAGGAATCTTTAAAAACTAAACTGGGAAATTTTTCTTTTGGCACGTTGGCGATTGGCCCAGAACGCGGTTGGTCTAATGACGAACGCTCCGTTTTAAAAACCAACGGCTTTAATTTTTATCATTTAGGAGATCGTATCTTGAGAGTTGAAACCGCCTGTACCGCAGGAAGCGTTTTAATGCTTTCAGAATTAAATGCGTGGCAGCCCCACCGAAATTTAATTTCGTAATTATTCTACGCGCACTAAGATGGATGCAGCAGGCTGACCTTTTCCCTTGCCAATTATTTTCTTTAATTTCCATCCGTTGGGAATCGGAACATTAAAGCCACCCGGAGCTTCTAAAATAACCCGGGCGTCGATGGATGCCTGGGCACAGTCGACAGCATTTTGTGCAATTTCCTCGCCTCGGGTTTCCCATAATTCCCAAGGCGGATCGGCAAAAACGATATCATATTTTTCTTCGGATTTTATAGGCTTCGTGGCATCTCCGGTAATAATATTAAGCGGAAGTGTCGGAAGCTGCATAGATTTAGCGACCGCCTGGGCATTCGCACTTAAATCACTGCCTGCGTTCAAATCAATACAGGTAGCCGACTTAGCACCACGGCTTAAAGACTCTAGAGCGTAAGCCCCGGTTCCAGCAAATAAATCTAGTACGGTAGCACCCGGAATAAAAGCAGCCATTGAACTAAACACTGCTTCGCGAATGTAGTCTGTGGCCGGACGGACGCCGCCCTTAGAAGGAACGCGCAATTGAATGCCGCGTGCGATGCCACCCGTAATGCGCATAGGTTTAAATTTGGATATCGGTGAAGAAGGTCAACGGCGTTCCGCTCCTAATTTTTGTCGGGCAGGTGACCAACAACTTGTGCGCCCACCGATCGTCTTTCTTTCTAATAAAACTTTTGTTTTAGGACACCGACCGCCCTTTTCCCATCGATGATTGAATAACCAACCATTAGGAGGATCGGACCAGTCCTTGCCAATGACCCTAAAGGCATCGCGACAAACTTCGCGAAGTGTTTTGAATAATAAATGAATAGACTTTATTCCAAAATTGCCAGCGCGTGCAGCTGGATGAAAACCTGCACGCCAGAGAATTTCATCAGCCATCCAATTACCTATTCCCGGAAACCTTTCTTGCATTAACAATACTGCTTTAATCGGACTTCCTTTTCTTCGTTTTAAAAAATCTGCCACTTCTTTTTCCGTAAATTCTTTTGAAAGAATGGCGGGCGGAATTTTTGCCCACCACGGGGGCACGCCTTCACCTTGGAAAAACTGCACCCGACCAAATTGCCGCGGATCATTAAAAATCAGTTGGTGACCGGATGACATTTTTAAAACCAGCTGATCATGTTTAATCGTGGGTTGATTTTTAGGGCGACACTCCATGCGACCCGTCATCCCTAAGTGGATACCCATCCAAAGGTTCTTATTAAAAAGAAAGACCATTTGTTTAGCAGCCGCGGCGGAAGTATTCAGGCGGGTCCGCGTGATACATTTTATCATCACTTCCGTTTTTTGCCCACTAAACACCCGCGCTTTTTTATTTATGATGATTTCTTTAACGGTCTGACCTATACCCGGATTCCACTGTTTTCGAAAATATTCAACTTCGGCAAGCTCGGGCATAGTCTTTATTTAAATTTAAAATTTCTTGATGCAACCTAATCAATTTCTGTTCTTTTGGTTGTTAATTTTTTGTTTCTCATCAGGGTATTATTATGTCACCCCCCTCACCGCTACCCTATAAGATTAGTGTATTGGTGTTTCTTTACGACACGGCGGGTAAATTTTTGCTTATTCAACGTAGAAAAGCACCGAACATTGGATGTTGGAGTCCTGTCGGTGGAAAATTAGAAACTAGTACTGGTGAATCTCCTTTTGAGTGTGCGGTCCGCGAAGTGGAAGAAGAGGTAGGCAAAAAAATTGCGACCAACGATCTTCACCTCTTTGGAATGATTTCAGAAAAGGGTTACGAGGGGCAAAACCACTGGCTCATGTTTCTCTTCACCTGTCGCCTTCCGCTTTCAGGTTTACCTCCCACGATTGATGAAGGGCAGTTTGGTTGGTTTTCGCGCGAAGAAATAAATCATATCGCCGTTCCTGAATCCGACAAAACTCTGCTGTGGCCGATTTATGATCAACACCATCGCGGCTTTATTTCCTACCGCGCTGAGTGTCACCCAGATAAACCCTTGGAAATGGTCATTGAGGAAACACAGGATAAGCCTAATTTAGATTAATGGATGACGCGGGCTCAGCGGCAGAATTTAAACGGACGAATCGAAAGCCCGCCTACCCGATTGGAAATATTCTGCGAGATTACCTGGCTAAAGAAGGTCGCGAGGTAGCTCTGCCTGTTACGTATTCTCAACTTCGTGATTTTTCTACATCGGTTCCATTATTAGAACGCGGTAAAGATACGCTTTGGGAAACGGTCGCTTATCACCAAGAAGAGATGGTAAAACTTTCTCAGGGCCTTTTAGAAACCTATGCACTCCTCCGCGGAGAAGGCGGTTTAAAAGTTTTTAGTCACGTCTACGTCGACCGTATTGATTTTTGTTCATTTGGTAATTCTCAACCTTTTCGGGTACGCATTGTGAATGCCTACAATGAAAATCATGATTATTTTTATGTGAAAAAGGGTGATGCTTCTCGAGTTTGTGGTTTAGAATTAGAACACCTGCTATCTCCCAATCGAATGCATTACCTAACCTGGGGTGATACTTTAGTGGAGGAACATGTCACGGGTATCCCGGGAGATATTTTTGCAGAAAAATGGATCGATGCCAATAGTCATCACCCTGTGCGCCTCGCCAAGGAATTGATAAAATTTGAGGAGCGTTGTTTGGTGAGATTGTTGGGTGACATGCGGGCCTATAATTTTGTCATCGCCGTGACGCCGGATTTTGATGCCACCGCCATTCGGGTGAGGGCCATGGATTTTGACCAACAATCCTATGACGGCCGCTTGCGATTTTATTTACCTGGGTCGTTTAAAGAAAACCGACCCTTTACCCAACTTTGTGCTAAACATATCAACGCAGCGTCCGCCGCACAGTATAGAAGAGAAGAACAATCTTTGATTCACCGTCGTTTATTAGCAGCACCCGAGAGAATGCGGGACTTATTAGCAGCGATGGATGCGAACACTTTAACTTCGCCCGAAAAGGCGATTGAGTTAGCGGAAGGGTTGGCGGAGTACCATCGTGACCCAGCTTTTCGAATGCACAAAACAATGGCTGGGTTGATTGGAGAAAGTTTAGCACGCTTAGATCGAATTTTGCGTTTATAAAAGAGTAAGCGCTGGACAGGTTGGGCGCTTTAACGACAAACTCTCCAGCCTGCAATGAGTGACTCTTTAAGGCATGAATGTGGTATCGCTTTAGTTCGTTTAACTAAAGACACGAAGTGGTACCAAGAAAAATACGGAAGCGCCCTGCACGGCTTTAACCAACTTTTCCTATTAATGGAAAAGCAACACAACCGTGGACAAGACGGAGCGGGGATTGGTGGAATTAAAATTGGTGCTGAAAACGGGGAGGCTTTTCTTTTCCGAGATCGCGAAATCGGCTCTCAGGGTTTAACGCAAATTTTCTCTCGTCAGATTAAAATTTATTCAGACCTAGTTCGCGACGGCGTGGTTATTCCAGAATTTCCCGAAACGATAAAACGCCACTTCGACTACGGCGGTGAGGTTTTAATGGGGCACCTTCGTTACGGTACTTCAGGGAATTTTGATACGGGGTCCTGTCACCCTTATGCCCGTAAATCGATTTGGCCGACACGCAATCTACTCATCGCGGGTAATTTTAATTTAACTAATACCCAAGCCCTAAATACGGCCCTCACCGATCGCGGGGCCCACGTTATTTATTCAACCGACACCCAATCTATTTTAGAAGAAGTAGGTTTTTGGTTAGATGAAGAACACGATCGTCTGTTTAAAGCTTTTCGCGATCAGGGATTGGAAGGCGCAGAAGTACAAAAGGAAATTTCTAAACACATTGATGTCGGAAATGTTTTGAGAAAAGCCTCCAAAAATTGGGATGGCGGATATGCCATCGTCGGAATTGTTGGCAATGGTGACTCCTTTGTCTTACGCGATCCGAACGGAATTCGTCCTGCTTGGTATGTTAAAACTGAAGATGTTTTTGCTGTCGCCTCCGAACGCGTCGCCCTAATGAGTATTATCGGAGTTCAACAATCCGACGTAAAAGAAGTTCCTCCTGGCACCGCCCTCATTATTAAAGCGGACGGACGACACACCATCGAAGCGATCCAAACCCCGGGAATTAAATCATCCTGCTCATTCGAACATATTTATTTTTCGCGCGGGAACGATCCGGAGATTTATGCAGAGCGAAAAGCCCTGGGGGCAACCCTGGCGAATGATATTTTAGAGTTAATCGGTCAAGACCACGATCACGCGGTCTTTTCTTATATTCCTAATACGGCTGAAATTGCTTGGTATGGACTCATGGAAGAACTACGCCGTCGCCGTCGCGTACAAGTCCGAAGCAAATTAACCGAAGCACTCCGTGCGGGAACCCTCGATGAAAATATGTTAGATAAATTTATTTTGGGGGGCTGGCCGCGTGGCGAAAAGGTAGCTCATAAAGATGTGAAACTCCGGACGTTTATCTCTCAGGAGAAAAACCGCATGCAGATGGCTTCACACGTGTATGATATATCCTATGGCACCGTGCGCGAAGGAGACACCTTGGTCTGTGTGGACGATTCCATTGTTCGCGGGACCACCTTAAAGCAGTCCATTTTAAGAATTCTCGCTCGTCCTAATCCTAAGCGCATCGTGATTGCCTCAACCGCCCCACAAATTCGCTACCCAGATTGTTACGGAATCGATATGTCGGAAATGGGCAAGTTCCTTGCGTTTCAAGCGGCCGTCGCACTCTGCAAAGAAAAGGGTAAACAAGATTTATTAAGAGAGGTTTATGAGGATTGCCTCGCCCAAGCCAAGAATCCTCCCGCCGTTATGAAAAATCATGTTAAACGAATTTACGATGCGTTTACCGTACAAGAAATTTCCGTTAAAGCGGCGGAATTAGTTTTTCCTGCTAAATCAAATTGGAAGGGTGACTTAGTCATCGTTTTCCAAAAAATTGAATCACTCCATAAGGCCTGTCCGAATAGTTCAGGTGATTGGTATTTCACTGGAAACTATCCTACCCCTGGCGGCTATGAAGTTTTAAATCAGGCCTATATTAATTTCTGGGAAAAGAAAGAGGGTCGTTCTTACTAACTGTATAATTGATAGGCACGGGTGCGGGCACGAAAGGCACTGGCCTCAGCTCGCCACTTACTGATCCACGCTTCCAGATTAATTGCTGCACCCTTTGTTCTCAGCTCTTCAAAAAAAGCTTCACTGCCAACATGCTTAATGAAGAGCTCACGGGCGGTGCCGGTGGTGCGCGTAAAAGGATTGGAAGGATCCCAGATGCACGCCAGTTTCATCATGTGTAGAGAAATTTCGCAGGGATTAAACTGATTCCAATTTTCCACCTGCGTGTAAACGCCCTGAGTTCCGTCAGACATAATTTTCGGCTCCAGTTTTAAACCGGGAACCGCTTTACCTAGGGCGGCCACTAAGTCGGCTGACTTCCTTTTGCTGTATTTAATAAATCGAAAATGCATTTGATTTTCAAATGAGTGACTGAAGCCTCCGACGATACAGCCTAATCCAACCATCGCATAGCCTAAGGCGGCCTGAGGGGTGGGAATACGTGGAGAGGTCGGAATCCAAGTTAATCCCGTCTGATCCCAGGTCATGGCGCGACGCCATCCTCGCATGGTGAC
Source organism: uncultured Opitutia bacterium (assembly GCA_903840235.1). GTDB lineage: Bacteria > Verrucomicrobiota > Verrucomicrobiia > Opitutales > UBA953 > UBA953. Next base: position 10,640 of record CAIMFE010000159.1, read on the forward strand.
TACATCCAACTGGACATTTTTTCTTTGGCTTTCAGCTATATCTAAAACGCCCGGAGTGGATACCGCCCAGCGCGCAATTTCACCTATCGTTAAACCATGCACGTAGGGCATTACATAAGCCCCTACGTAGCTTTTCCATTTCGAATCTAACATAGGGCCGTCGACTTTTTCTCCGCCTAAAGGATTAGGACGATCTAAAATGATAACCTTAATGGGTTGGGGTAAACTGTAACACGCCTCCATTACATATTTCATACAACTGATATAGGTGTATGAACGTGAACCCACGTCTTGGAAGTCGACGAGGATCACATCAAGGTCGGATAACATCGCAGGGGTCGGGCGGCGCGTCGGTCCATATAAAGAGTATATCGGTAAGCCTGTTTTTTTATCTTTTTCATTTTTAACACTCTTCTCGGCGGCCACCGTTCCATCAATACCGTGCTCGGGTCCAAAAAGTTTAGTTAACTTAACCCCTGGCGCATTAAATAAAACATCCACGGTGCGTTGGCCTTGTCCATTAACTCCCGCGCGATGCGTTACTAATCCACAACGTAATCCTTTTATCCTACTAAAGTTTTCGGCCTGCAAAACATCGATGCCGAGTAATGTTTTTCCAGTGAAGGGCAAAGAAGTGTTGGTAGGGAAAACTCGCTCGGTTCTGCTTGATCCACCCACCGAGCCACCACCGACACATCCTGGTAATACCGCAGCACCGAATGACGACAGTGCTATGATTTTAAAAAATTGGCGACGTTCCATGTAAATTCAATTTAACGAGTATCACTAAATTTAGAAGAGTTAAAAGTGTGATTTTCTAATTAAAAACATTTGCGATGCTCCATCGGCTGCTCAATTTACCTCCATGCGTGTTGCACTATTAGGATCGGGGCGAGGCTCGAATGCCGAAGCCATCCTCCGCGCAAAGCAAAACGGTCAACTCGGTCGAGCTGACATCGTGGGGATTTTTTGCGACATCCCACAGGCCCCCATGCTAAAACTGGGCCCACGCTTTGGTGTTCCTTCATTCTATTTAGACCCGGGACCATTTAAAACCAAGTTTTCGCCCGAACAGGAAAGTGTTTGGGCTAATACCCTACTGTCCCAGCAAGTTGATTTAGTTGTTTTAGCAGGTTTTATGCGGGTTATTAAGACCCCCCTGCTTAACGCATTTAAAAATAAAATTATAAATATCCACCCAAGCTTATTGCCCCAATTCCCTGGGCTGGATGGGGTTGGCCAAACCTGGCGCGCTGGGGTAAACGAGGGCGGCTGTACGGTTCATTGGGTCACGGCCGAGGTGGATGGCGGACAACATTTAGGTCAAACGAAAGTTTTACGAGAAAACTCCGATACCTTGGAAACCTTTGCCGAAAAGATTCACGCCGCAGAACACATCTTACTACCGAAGGTCATCGCTGAACTTTCTCTGTTATAATTTATGATCGAATTACGCGCTCCCATTCATGAGGATTTAGTTCAACCGCTTGAAGATTTTTTTTGTGAGTTAACGCGTTCGTCTTGGATGTTGTTTCATGAAGGCCCCGGAAAGCCTCATTTTGTCATGGGTTACTTTGACACCCAGGAACAAGCCGACGAGTCATGGGTTTTTTTACGAAAAAAATTTAAACACCTGCCCGAGAAATTTGATTCGATCCAACTCGAAGATAAAGATTGGAAAGAAGCCTATAAGGAACACCTCAAGCCCTGGAATTATGAAAATTTACATTGGGTGCCGTCGTGGATGCGACAAAGTTATCAAGTGCCCGCCGGTGATGCTGTGATTTGGTTTGATGCAGGTTTGGCGTTTGGAACAGGGGACCATCCCACCACTCGACTTTGTATTATTCGATTAATTGATTTTTTAAAAACTCATTCAGCGGCGACCACCCAAGTCGTTGATGCAGGTTGTGGATCAGGGATATTAGGCCTGTCGGCCGTTCAGCTGGGATGTCAAAACGTCGCTGGTTTTGACCGAGATCCTGAATCGGTCAGAGTCAGTGAAAACAACCGTATTGAAAATAATATCTCTAATAAAAATATTTGTTTTCATCATGCGGGCTTGGAAGAAGGATTTAAATTAACCGGCACCGCAGATGTCGTCTTAGCCAATATTATAAGTGATGTGCTCTGTATTTATGCCGATGAACTGGTTCAGTCTATCAAGCCTGGTGGCGTTTTAGTTTTAAGCGGCATTTTAAATAAGGAGCAAGAAACCGTCCGTGATTTTTTTGCCGCCAAGTGTAAGGAGAGCTGGGGAAAGGTTGAGGTAGATGGACGAACCATGGGCGAATGGAGCGACGTGGCGTTATTCAGAATTTAATCTGCGTAATCTTGCTATTCAATAGTTTGGCTATTTAGTTAGCCAAAATGAATAGTAAGACAACGAGAGGTTTAATTTATGCCCGCTGGGCGACCTACGGCTTTGCCTTCTTTATTATTTTTTTAGCCGTTCTTGAGTTTGCAGGCGGTTTTTCTTTGGGCGGGCTGACCATTCCTCCTCGCTGGAAACCCGAAACTGTTTCCTTCCCCTTAGCGCTGAGCGCGGAGAATTACTTTTTTGTTTTTTTTGGTTTGGTAATCTTGATTCCGTTAGAAAAAATTAAAGATGAAAAACAGTGGAGAATTATTTTTGGGGTACTCTGCGTCGCGGCTGTAGTTTTCGCCTTTGCGATGATTTCTGAGGTGATGGCGAAAAACTATATCGCAACAGCCGCTAAAACAAAAGCCCGCCTGCCCGTGTTTCAGGCGATACTTCTGTTTGCTTCGCTTGGTCAGATTCCGATTCACTTATTTGTCCGTCGACCTGACTTGCTCGATTAAGCTAAAAATTCTCGTTCAATCTTTTGGGCTAATTTTAACGCCTCCTCTAAGGTTGGACCAAGCACTGTTAAGTGGCCCATTTTTCTTTTCGGTACGGCCTGTCCCTTTTCATAGAGGTGTAATTTTACATTGGGATATTGAAGAGCGATGTTCCAATCAGGTGTGTTTCCGTTTTTCCAAAGATCACCCAATAGATTGAGCATCACGGACGGTTGCTGGGTTTTTATTTCTCCGAGAGGTAAACCACAAACCGAGCGGATGTGCTGCTCGAATTGACTAGTGGTGTTGTTGTCGAGCGTGACGTGTCCACTATTATGCGGACGCGGAGCTAATTCATTTACTAGTATTTTCTCTTGATGAATAAACATCTCGACGGCCAAAATTCCGGTTAAGTCTATTTTCTCTACTATTTGTCGGGCCAATGATTTTGCCCTTTGAATCAGGCCGTTACTAATTCTGGCCGGTGATAATGTGAGATGGAGGATGTGATCTTTGTGTATGTTTTCGGTTGGGTCATAGACCGCGACCTCCCCATTTTCTCCACGAACAACAATCACGGAAATTTCACAGTCGTGGGGAATCCAGGCCTCTAAAACTCCGCGCCCGCCACCCGTAATTGACCAAGCTTCTTCAAGGTCTTGTGTTTCACTAGAAATTTTTATTTGGCCCTTTCCGTCATATCCAAAAATGGCTGTTTTTAAGACACAGGGGTAACCAATTTCTTTAACGGCTTCTTTAAATTCTTCTAAGGTATTCACTACTCTAAAGGGTGCACAGGGAATTTGGTTTTCTCTTAAAAACTCTTTTTCTTTTTGGCGGTTTTGGCAGATTTCCAGTACCCTTGCAGAGGGGTGACAGGGGGTAATTTTATTTACGAACTCAATGGTACTGGGTGGAATATTTTCAAATTCTAGGGTGACCCGACTGCAGCCAGTGGTGAATTTTTTGAGGGCCTTAACATCATCCCACGGCGCGGTTATGGTTTCTTGGGCAACCGCGGAAGCACACACAAACGAGGCGGGGTCAAAAATCTTTACCTTATATCCTAATTTTTGGGCGGCCTGTGCTGACATACGACCCAATTGACCACCTCCTAAAATGCCGATTGTTTCTCCCGGTGTAACAGGTTTGCCCATTTTATTTTTTCTTCTTTTTAACCGGGCGAGAGTTTTTCAAAACTTTTTGTGTTTGGTGTTTTCGGAAATTCTTGAGTTCTTTATCAATTCTTCTGTCGCTCAAAGCTAATATAGCGGCCGCGCCGAGCGCTGCGTTGATCGCACCAGCTCTGCCAATCGCAAAAGTGTGCACCGGAATACCCGCGGGCATTTGGACAATCGAAAGGAGTGAGTCTAGACCATTTAAAGTTTTTGAGGGAACGGGTACACCGAGCACTGGCAAGGTGGTCATAGCTGCTGCCATTCCAGGAAGATGAGCCGCCCCACCCGCACCCGCGATGATAACCTTATATCCAGCAGCCTCAGCACGGAGAGCGTAGTCTTTTAGTTTTAGAGGAGTGCGATGAGCACTGACAATTTCTGCCTTAAAGGGGATTTTAAATTCTTTTAATTGATTGGCGGCGTGCTCCATAATCTCCCAGTCGCTTTGTGACCCCATAATTAAACCCACTAAGTTTTTCGGTTGGTTGGTCATTTTAATTGAGGATTATATTCGGGGATAAGTTGTTGAACGCCTTTTTTGCAGGTCTCATTTTCTTTTAAAATCAGGCTATTAATTTCTTTTAAAATTCGGTTTAAATCAGCGTAATCCAAGGTCGGACCAGTAAATCTAAAAATCCGGTCATTATTGGTCGGACTATACTCCTCGCGGGTGTGTTGGATTTCTTCGAACATTTTTTCGCCCGGGCGCAGACCAATGATTTTTATTTCAATATCAATATCGGGCTTAAGTCCACTGAGCTCGATAAGTTGTCGCGCCACGTCGATGACTTTTTGTGGCTTACCCATTTCTAATACTAAAATATCTCCACCGTTGCCCTGACAGGCACTTTGTAAAACCAAGCCGACGGCTTCAGGAATGGTCATGAAATAACGAGTGACCTCGGGATGGGTTACGGTAATCGGACCACCTGCTTTAATTTGTTTTTGGAAAAGAGGGATAACCGAGCCCGACGAGCCTAAAACATTACCGAACCTTACTGCAATAAAGCGTGTAGTGTTTTCTGGTTTTTGCTGCATGGACTGCACCGCAATTTCTGCTAAGCGTTTAGATGCCCCCATGATATTCGTTGGGTTAACCGCTTTATCGGTCGAAATTAAAATAAAATTTTTGGCCTTATATTGTGAAGCTAAGGTCGCAACTAACGTGGTACCTAAAGTATTATTTTTAAGAGCTTCTCCGGGCTGCGATTCCATCATGGGTACGTGCTTATGCGCGGCTGCATGTAAAACGAGTTCGGGTTTAAAACGCTTAAAAATGTCTTCCATTCTCGCGGCATCAGTAACATCCGCCACGATTGGGGAAATAATATCGCCATGTCCGCGGGCGATTAATTCTTGTTCAATCGTGTAGAGTAAAACTTCACACTGATCTAAAATGATTAACTGCTTCGGGTTACGTTGGGCGACCTGACGGGCAATTTCACTGCCAATACTGCCGCCGGCCCCTGTCACTAAAACCGATTGACCATGAATGAGTTCATTAATCGCCACCGTATCTAAATCCGCTGGGGCCCGACCCAGCAAATCTTCCACCGATACGGGACGTAAATCCGTAATCGTTACGCGGCCCGAACTTAAGTCGCCGACTGTGGGAATAATTAAAGTATTAATCCCGGCTTTTTGGGCGAGGGCATTGATTTCTTTAATTCTTTTACTCGCGGTCGATGGCAGGGTTAAAATGACTTCGCTGATCCGGGCTCGTTCCTTAATTTCTTCTAAAATTTCGGGATACCCTAATACGGGAATACCATGAATGTCTAGGCCGTGCTTTTGGCGGTTATCATCCAAGAAACAAACGGGCTCAACTCCCTCCTCTTTTCGTTTCAGTAAATCTATGAGGATTTGTTCCCCAATTGCACCCGCACCGATTATAGCTACTCTTTTTGTTTTCTTGTTTACGTTAGGATCTTTTTTTCGGCGTTCATTGATGGTGCGGATTAGTACTCTCACCCCTAAGAACATTAAAATTGAAAGATTATAATCAACGAGGACAATACTATGAGGAATGGTATAAATACTGAGACCAGGCTCACTACTTTTTGTAATTAAATTTTGCAGCGTTGGAATTAAGTAAATAACGAGCGAGGCGATGGATAAAGAATAAATGACGCGGATGGCGTCGGGTAGTCGGAAATATCTGAGAACGCTGCGGTAGTGTGCACCTAGCCCTAAAATAATAAACTTTAGCGGAATAATCCACATCAGCGCGTAGTACCGCTGATATTCCATATAAAAGTTTCGGGTATTTTCCTTATTGGTCGTGACGGCTTCGTTTAATATTTTTGCGTCGCTTATAAATCTTATTTCATAACTTAACCAAAACACCGCAGTAACAATGGGGGCATAAACCAAAAAGTAGAGCGCCAGGCGCTTTGGGTAGTTTGTTTTATTATAAAAATTGGTGATGTTTTTCATAAAGGATTATTCTTGGACGACTCGAAAGCCAAGCGTACGACTGCGTTCGCGTTTCAGGGCTTTACGTTGAGGAAATTCTTTGGGGGTTACGGTATTAACGCTTCCACCTAAAATAAGTGCCTCTTCATTAGCCTGCGGTGCGGAGGTCCACTCTTCGACATTACCGATGAGATCATAAAACCCATAGCTATTCATCTGGGTGGTGGCGACATTCCGGGTGGTGAGGCCGTCTGTATTATCAAATGTCCACGCTTGGGTGGATTTATTTTTCTCACCATTCTCGCCGGCGGCTTGCATAAATTCTTCTGCGGTGGGTAGTCTTGTTTTCCTTCCAGTTAACCAACCTAATTTTTTACAGAATTGCTGTGCGTCTTCATAGTTTACTGATTCTACTGGTAAGTTACCGCGCACCACGGCGCTCGGGTTGAGACCCATAACCGCCTGATAGAACGATTGGGGAACCTCGTGGCGCATAAGTTTTATTTCCTTTTTAACCGGGTGTTTAATAAAATAACCTTCAATCGCATTATTGATTATTTTTATCATGCCTTGGCGATTAGTGATAAACGTGAGTTCCTGGATAAGTGGTGAATCACTTGGCAATACTCCAGGACTTTGGGATTCAATTTTTTGTGCGTTATCTAAAAGTTTTTTGGCTTCTTCAATCGCTTGATCATATTTTTTTTCTCGGATTTTCGCCTGCATGTTGGCGAGGTCGACTTTTAGCTTTCTTACTTCTAGGGTGGTCCGTGCAAGATTTCTTCTTTTTTCTAGCTCGGTATTGTTTTTCTGATCCGCATATTCGCTCAGGGGATTTTTGCTTATTATAAGTTTTTGCTTCACGATAGCCTGGTCCCAGAGTACCTCTGCTTCTTTCCATTGTTCGGCTTTTTCTTTTTGTTCTGCTTCATTCACCAAAGCCATCAGATCTTTATAGATGGGGTAGGAAATGAAAGTTTCTTTCCGTATGCCTAGTTGATGAATTCGCCCAAACTCAGTGTTTAAGACGTCACGATAGTTTTCTAAGAAGTTGGTTTCTATTTTTATCGCCTCGGTGATACTATCCAACGCCAGTTCGATATTCTCGGCTTTAAAATATTCTTCGGCTTGTCTTTCGTACTTTCGGGTCTTTTCCCAAAGGGGCGTCGCTTCCATTCTTCTTAGTCGTGTTTCCAGCCGCGCAATTTTTCCAACATCTGCCATCCCTGAATAAATCCACTTGTTTTGGATGGCACGCTCGGACTCCAGTGCCTGCTTAATTAGATTTTTAGATTCTAATGGGTTGGCCTCTTCGCTTATCAAGGCTTTATCTTCTGCTTCTCTTGAAATTCCCCGTAAAATCTCGGCATTGATGATATGAAGTTTTTTTCTCAGTCCTTCAAGGCGGGTGTTATCTGCACTTAATACACCTCGTTGGGACACATAGTCTTCTTGGGCTTTTACCGCTTCTACTAATAAGTTTATGTCGTCTTCGGTTAATGTATCTTTTTTTAGTTTTATTTCCTCAAACGCTGCCTCTTTTTTTTCGGAAATCTCTTTTAATTCTTCAATTTTATCTTTTTGGTTCTTTGAAATCGCTTTATCGTCGCCTCTTTTAATCCGGGTCGTCGAGGTGTACAGCCAGGCTCCCAATAAAATACAGAACACCATAACACCTGCGATAATGATGTTCCTTAATTTACCCAAAATCTCTCCCGAATCTCTCTTTTCAGTTATTTTCTTGAGATTGCGCCCTTTAATAAAATTTGGGCGGGGGGGTGGCGGCGGGGGGGGTGTGGTCATTTTATCTATTTTGTCGCTACTTCCTTAAAAAATTTTGTAGTTTTAACTTATCTCTTTAACAACCTTAGACCACACAAAATTAAAAATGTTACACTTTAAGCGTATTTCTGTCGTGGGGGCGGGTTTAATCGGTGGGTCCATCTTATTAGCAGCAAAAAAACGAAATGTTTCGTCCGAATTCTCGTGTTGGTCTCACTCTCCCACTTCACTCACCTTTTGGTCTAATCTCGGCTGGGTAAATGTACATACTTCACTCCAAGATTCGGTCAAAGATGCGGATCTGGTAATCATTGCAACACCTGTAGATAAAATAGGTGAAACTTTTGTGACAATCGCTCCTTTTTTAAAATCCGGTTGTTTAATCACGGATGTAGGGAGTATTAAAAGTGCAGTTTTAAAAGCAGCTTCGATTTTACCCCCTTCGGTTAATTTCATTGGTTCACACCCCATGGCCGGGTCCGAAAAAGCCGGGGCAAAAAATGCGCAGGCCGATCTCTTTGAAAATAAATTTTGTTTTATTACACCACACCCCCACGACCCGTCTGAGGCTGTGCGTAAAATAGAACAGTTTTGGCAAAGTCTTGG
>CAIMFE010000160.1 GCA_903840235.1 uncultured Opitutia bacterium
GGGTGAGAGGGACCCATGTTGAGGGTCATATTTTCTCCGCGTAACTCTTCGGAGCGTGCGGCGATATCGCCGAGAGAAATTTCTTTAGTGGTTTTCACGAAATTAAGATTTAGGTTTTTCCTCGTTCCAAGATTGGTCGAGCGCTTGAGGTTCGGCGCCGGACATGTGACCACCGCTCGAAACGAATGGTCCACCCATCATCGGTGCAGGTTCGACGGTTTGACCCGTGACGGCAGCAACGTCAGCAGCAGGGAAGGGAACTTCAATGCCTGCTAAAGGAAAATCTTTGCGGAGTGGGTGATATGGATAAGCATCCCACATTAAAATTCGGCGAGGATCTGGATGGCCGATAAATTTAATACCAAACATATCATACGCTTCACGCTCGTGCCAATTCGCACCGGGGTGAATAGCGGAAACGGTGGGAACCGAATCATCAACGCAGGCTGCGTGGAGACGAACGTATTCGCGCTTCTTGGTGCTGAGTAAATGGATAACCACACCGAGGTTTGGGGTGCGATCTTTCCAATCCATCCCGCAAAGATCGGCTAATAAATCAAAGCCCTGTTCGTCACGTAAATATTTAACAATGTCTGCTAGCTCTGCGCTGTTGACCGCAAACGTGGTCATATCTTGTCCCGCACAATTTTGCGTCTGCGGAAATTTTTGGGTGAGGGCGAGAACGTCCATGGGATTTAGCTGACGATTTTAGTGTCAACGGTGCGTCCGCGGAATGTGCGTTTAAGCGATCCACCTTCTTGACGAATTTTTTCCTGTAAGAGCATCATACCGTCGAGCAACGCTTCCGGACGTGGTGGGCATCCCGAAATATAAATGTCTACCGGAACAATATTATCGACGCCTTGCAGCGTGGCATAGGAGCGATACATGCCGCCAGAAGAAGCACACGCACCCATCGCGACGACCCATTTGGGTTCAGCCATTTGGTCGTAGATACGACGAACGACTTCGGCCATTTTGTAAGTGACGGTTCCAGAAACAATCATGCAGTCAGCCTGGCGAGGGGAGAAGCGCATGACTTCCATGCCGAAACGGGAAATATCAAAACGGGATCCACCCGCAGCCATGAGTTCGATGGCGCAACAGGCGAGTCCCATGGGCATCGGCCAGACGGAGTGACTACGCACCCAGTTGACGACGGCATCGGCACGGGTGACGATAACTTCGCCTTCAATCTTACTATTATAGCCAAAATCGGATTTAACCATGGGAAACTGCGAAGTTAGAAGTGCCCCCCTTGGGTGCAAGTGCGAAGGGTGAAAACTTTTAAATTCTTTTAGCCTGTTTTTAACTATATCTTTGGTTCTTGCTGAAACATTAGCATTTTAATTTTGTCCTATGCACATGAGGCCTACCCTAGTTTTCAGCCTTTGCCTATTGCTCATGGGGCAGGTGGATCTTTGGGCTGGGTCGCTGAGTGATTATTTTGGGGCCAAGCCGGGAGCTTTGGCTAAATCAAAAAGTAGTTACCAGGGAGGCAGAGAGCCCGAGTTAACTGCGGTTAATAAAATTATTAGCGACGCCAACAAGTGTCTCAAAGCAGGCCCCGAGTCGGTCATGGAAAAAACCAAGGTCCCTCCTTCGGGAAATAAACATGACTACATAAGTATCGCTCCATACTTTTGGCCCGATCCCTTGAAGTCCAACGGACTGCCCTACATCCGCCAAGATGGTAAGGTAAATCCCGAATCCAAAAATGAAGAAATCAGTGATCGAGTTCGCTTGGGCCGCACCCTCGATCGGATAGAGACTTTGGCTTTGGCGTATTATTTTACCCGTGAAAAAAAATACGCCGATCATGCCGCGAAATTAATTAAAGTTTGGTTTCTAAATCCCGATACGCAGATGAATCCGAACCTCAATTTTGCTCAAGCTATCGCTGGCCGAACCGATGGTCGGGGCGAAGGAGTTTTAGACGCGCGCCGGATGGGGTCGGTGATCGATTCAGCTAATTTAATCAGTAATACCAGTGATTTTACCGAGGCTAACCAAAAGGCTCTCATGCAGTGGATGACGACCTATTACGACTGGTTGATGAAAAGTCCCAACGGTAAAGCAGAACGTGCTGCCACTAATAATCACGGCACTTGGTTTGATGTGCAAGCCGCACACATTGCTCTAGGATTAGGAAAAAAAGAGGACGCCAAAAAAATAATAGAATCCGCACGTACCAAAAGAATTGTTGTCCAAATTGAGTCCGACGGAAAACAGCCTCAAGAGTTAGCCAGAACGGCCTCGTTTAGTTATTCCTGTATGAATTTAGACGCGTTTTTTACCCTAGCTAACCTAGGCGAACACGCCGGCGTAGACTTGTGGCGAAAAAATAATAAAGACTCACGGTCCCTGCGCAAAGCGTTAGACTTTTTAGTCCCTTACATCGACCAGCCGCCGGCGAAATGGCCCTATAAACAAATTAAAGATATCGATGAAAGTAATATGCTCCCACTTTTGAGGCAGGCTGCTCTCGCCTTCGATGCACCTGAGTACGAAAAGATCATCAAAAAATTTGATGAGGCACCCAAAGAGCGATTCCAGGTTTTATACAGAAAGTAGTTTAAGAGCTAAAATGGCAATTATTTCATTTAGGTTACGAAAAGACTTCATTTCGTAACAATCGTGGGGCTTGGAAGACACCGTTTTGACACAATTTTAGAGTATAGTTTGGCACATGGAGTCCACACCACGCCCGATGACTGCTAAAGTTCATTTCCGGACTATCATTCTGTCGGATTTACACTTGGGCACCAAGGACGCTCAAGCTCGTGAGTTGCTCGAAGTTTTACGCGGGGTGCGTTGCCAAAAAATGATTTTGAATGGCGACATTATCGATCTCTGGTCGCTGCAAAGAAACAATTACTGGGGTCCCGCTCACACGGCGGTCGTTCGTCGACTTTTGAAGATGGCAGAAAAGGACGGTACGCAAATGATTTATCTGCGCGGTAATCACGATGACTTTATACGTCGTCTCATCCCGATCAGCCTCGATCGCATTGAATTAGCAGAAGAACATGTTCATGAAGCGGCGGATGGTAAAAAATATCTCTGCATTCATGGTGATGTGTTCGACACGGTCACTGCTAAGATGCGTTGGTTAGCGATTTTAGGCGATATTAGCTACCAAATGTTGCTCAATATCAACCGCTTCTACAATCGCTGGAGAGCTTGGCGCGGCAAAGAATACTTCTCACTTTCGCAAGCGATTAAAGGAAAAGTTAAACAAGCGGTGAGTTTTATTTCACGCTTCGAAGAACACATTCAAACGCTCGCCCAGCGTCGCGGATGTGATGGCGTGATGTGCGGTCACATTCATAAAGCGGAAGACCGGATGATGGGCAAAGTGCGCTATTTAAATTCAGGTGATTGGGTTGAGTCTTTAACGGCCATCGTCGAAGAAATGGATGGAACGATACGCGTCGTAGATCGTGCTCAGCTCATGAAACTCATCGTGGCCCAACGTGAAGCTTACGAATTGCACAAAGCGAATCAGTTGGTTCAATCGGTTTCCTAATTCATGAAAAAAATTATCCCCGTACTTTCCGCGGGCTTTGGTGAAGGTCATAACGCAGCCGCCCGTGCCGTCGTTGCCGCCATCAATCGCGAATCCGTCGGCGCCGAAGCCGAATTTCACGATATTTTTTTAGAGGCCTACGGACAAGAAAAAGCCCATAAACAAAGGGATAGTTACATCCAGGTAGCGAATCGATTCCCTAAACTTTGGGGATGTATGTACGCGGCCTTACACACCCTTCCATTAGTCGAAATAAGTCTGCCTTTTTTAGGTCCCGTCCGTCGCCGCCTCATGGAATTATTAGATAGTACCCAGCCCAAAATTGTTATCTCGGCCTATCCACTTTATAATTATCAAATTGAACGTCGCTGGAAACTGAGTGATCCCGCTCGTCCTTACATCATCACCGTAGTGACCGATTCAGTTTCCGTAAACCGCGCCTGGCATCGCGCTTACTCCGATGTTTATGTGACGCCCAATCAAGCCACGGCAGACGTGATGATTAAGCAGGGCGTTCCCAAAGAGAAAATTTTAGCTTATGGATTTCCGGTCAGTGATAAATTAGCTTCGCGCTCGAGCGCCACAGCTAGCGGCCGCCCTCGCGTTCTACTGATGTTGAATCCAGGCCGTAAAGATGCCGTACAAATGGCTCGAGCACTTTCTGAATTGGAAATCGATTTAACCGTGACGGTAGGTAAAGACGCTGAATTTAAAGGCGCGGTTGAGGCTGCAGTAGCCGGACGAGCCGAAGTCTTGGGTTGGACGGATCGTATCACGGCGCTCATGCTTTCCAGTCACATCGTGATTTCCAAGGCCGGTGGAGCGACGACTCATGAATGCGTGGCTGCGGGCGTTCCGATGATTATTTCGCAAGTAATTCCCGGTCAGGAATCGGGCAACGCTCGCTTAATTGTGGAGCATGATGCGGGATGCTTAGGGCTTACACCCGAGAGCATGAAATCTGCTGTCGCCTCTGCGTTTGCTGATGACTTCAAGGTCTGGCGTCGCTGGAAAAAGAATGTCGAGTCTCTCGGCGATGCCCAAGGAGCCACTCGCATTGCTCAGTTAGTTAAAGAACGTCTCGCCCAATAATTATTTCCGACTCGCGAGGTGCGAAATAATTTTAGCCGCGATTTGTTCGCTCACGCCGTCGACTTCAGTGAGTTCTTCGCACGTTGCTTTGCGGAGTTTTTGAATCGAACCAAAGTGTTTTAAAAGTGCATCGCGACGTTTGGGACCCAAGCCAGGCATTTCATCTAAAATGGACTCACGGAGCTTTTGACTACGTAAATCAGCATTAAAATCATTGGCGAAGCGGTGGGCTTCATCGCGAATGCGCTGAAGCAGTGTTAACCCAATATCATGGCGCGGTAATTTAAGTTCTCTGCCGTTAGGAAAAACAATCGTCTCTTCTCGCTTTGCTAAACCAATGAGTGGGGGTGGACTGAGGTCGTGTTCTTTAAAGGCTGCCATGGCCGCTCCCACCTGGCCCAATCCGCCATCGATAATGATGAGTGCAGGAAACGCTCGATGTTCCTCATGGAGGCGGGTGTAGCGACGGCCAACCACTTCGCGCATGGAGCGAAAATCATCATTCCCTTCGAAGCTTTTTATTTTAAATCGGCGGTAACCATTTTTATCCGGACGCCCGTCGACGAATCTGACCATTGAAGCGACTGCGAGAGTTCCGGAGATGTGGGAAATGTCAAAACACTCCACGGTGGAGGGAATAACTTCTAACTCTAAAGTATCTTTGAGTTGATCGAGGGCATTGGTTTCATCTCGGCGGGGCAGGGGATTCTATCGCAGAAACTTCCGAGATTTTTCTGTGGTCCGCTCCAAGGCATCAAGCAGGTCTCTTAATTTTGCGGCGGTTTCATA
>CAIMFE010000161.1 GCA_903840235.1 uncultured Opitutia bacterium
CATCGGATGGGCACGACCATTCCAGAAATTATGATTACCTACTAAGGAAACGCGGCGAGCGGAGGGAGCCCAGACCGCGAAGCGAACGCCTTTGATTCCATCAATCGTCGCTAGGTGAGAACCGAGTTTGTGATAAACTTTATGGTCATCTCCTTTACCGATTAAAAATAAATCTGGCTCGGACAGGGTCGGCAGAAAACGGTAAGGATCGTCGACGAAGTGAGTAATTTTTTCCGGGTAAGTAACTTTGAATTGATACCGAAAAGAGGATTTCGATTTAATTTCTTCCTCAAAAACACCCAAGGAATGAATTTTCTTCATGGGGATACTCTTAGTCTCCCCCTCCTTAATCAGTTCACAAGTGGTGGCCCCGGGTAATAGTGCCCTGACTACGTACCCCCCCTGTGATAATAAATGTAGCCCCAAAAAGCTATGTGGGGAGCTTTCCTTGCCCTCAACGAGGCGAGTTAGCTCAACTTGGCTTAGGTGCATAGGGCGATAATCCACGACAATCGTATGCCCGCAAGCGCTCATTGCCCGAAAATACTTGAGAGAATGCCCTAATCGCCAAGTCTGGAGCAAATGCCTGGTCGAACCCTCAGCCCACTCCTTGCCTTCCTCTTCTGCAGCATCGCAGTCATGGCGGCGGACTCGACAACAAAAGTCACACCCGAGATTGCCAAGAACTCGAACGTCCAAGGGGAAAGTTTTACTTATGAAGAGAATGGAAAAGTTCTCGTCGCCGTGGATGCCAGCGTGGAAGCGAATGGTGCTCACCTTGCTGCCAAAAAAATCTCTTTCAATTCCGAGACCGGAATTATCGATGCGGAAGGCGATGTAGTTTATACCACAAAAAATTTACGTATCATGGGCGAACGCGTGACCATGAATCCTAAAATTGATTTAGTCGTCGCGTATAATGTAAAAATAGGCCGCAACCCGATGTACTTCACTGCCGAAGAAATTCGGATACAAAACGGCGATCGCACCATGAAAGGTGTGCGCATGTGGAACAATGAACCGCATGCCTATGGCATGAATTTAAAAATCAATGAAGCTCACTATTCTGATAAAGAAGATTGGTTAACTTTTAAAGGAGTCGTGCCCCATCTCGCCGGCATTCCTTTCTTTTACCTACCTTATTACGGACAAGATGGTTATCACGATATTCCTTACGATGTTGAACTCAGTACGGGCTCACAAGACGCCCAAGGTCGCTACCTCCGCACCACTACCTTAGTCCGACAAAGCAAGTCCCTCTGGGTCGGTGCATTGTTGGATTATTACAGCAAATCAGGCTTTTTGATTGGTCCGGCCCTTCGTTACGATAACAGTAAAACGACCAAAGACGGAACCGTTTGGCGTGGGGATTTAAAATCGGGATACATTCACGATGGCAATGCCCTTGAGAACGATATTTATGGCCGGACGCCTGATGCGAATCGGGGTTTTCTTATCGCGAATATTAACGGACACACTACCAATAATTTTGATTTCGCAGGTCAATTTTATCTCACCTCGGATCCTAATTTTATTCGCTCCTTCCGTCCGCGAGAAATCGCCGACATCGGTCTCCCGCAAGCGAGCTTTGAAGTCACCAAATCCTTGGCACAAGGCTATCTCTCAGCGACCGTGATTGCTAAAGCCGACAACTACCAAGACGTTGCCCAAAAATTACCCGAACTACGTTATGATTTAACCGAGAGAGTGATTGCGGGAACTCCGTTCAATCATCGTGCTTTTGTCTCGGCATCTTATCTGACCGAGCGTCCCTCGGCGGCCCTACCCTTACCCAATTTCACCACCGAAACAGGTGCGACCGAAGCTTGGTCGACCGCACGTTACGATGCCTACTACGGTATTACTTATCCTTTAACGGTCCGTAATTATCTTACCTTTAAACCCGTGGTCGGCGCACGTGCGACTTCATGGTCATCTAATTTAACGAATACCGGCAGCGTTTCCAAAGCGGTTGGACAAGTGGGCTTCGATGTGGAAGGCCTGGCCACCGGTTCATGGAATTTAAAAGCTGATCACTGGTCAATCAACGGAATGCGACACGCGTTTCGTCCATTTATCCAATATCGCTATTTACCTGGTGCTGATCACGCCATCGGTCAAATTCCACTTTCCGAACGCGATGTAGCCTTTTCAGCCTTCCGCGAACTGGATCTCGCCGATCGTCCGGATGCCGCGGCG
>CAIMFE010000162.1 GCA_903840235.1 uncultured Opitutia bacterium
CCCTGGTGTAACGGACCAAGACGTCGCTTCTTAAAGCGAAAAGTCTTTCCTAACATTCATTATTTGATGCTTCCACACGTGAAGCATCTACCCACGTAAATAACCACTAATGGCTCCACGTCAGCCGTTGCCAAATATCTCAGAGGACGAGCTCATTGATCTCGCCGGTGGGGCCACCATGCTCCTCGCGAAGGAGCTGATTGCCAAAGGCAAGGTAAAGAAGGCCAACTGGACGTTCCCCACGGTTCAGGCGACGGTCGACGATGGTAAAGAATCTCGCGAGGCCATTTGGAATTTACGGTCGATCACCTTCCAGCGCAATGAGTGTGCCTGCGAAGTTTCCTTGGTTCAACGCAAACTCTGCGTCCACTCCCTCGCCGCCTATTTATTATTAGCGGTTAAAGAAGGTTATCTCAAACTCACCGATGATATTGAACCGACCAAAGTAAAAGCCAATGAAGCCAAGCCCGCGGAAGATAAGAATACGGCACCCGCAAATAATTTAGCGAGTAGCGGCCCCAAGTTACGCACGATTAATCTTTCTCCGAAAAAAGGTACTCCGATTGAAGTCCGCTTTATTATTCCACCGAATATCGCGACCTCATCACAACGAGATGAAATTATTTGTCGTTTAGAATTACGTATTGATGACGTTCAAGTGGCGCCGGAAAATATTGATCGCACGAAGGCTTGGACGATTGAGACCAATACGGTTATTTTCCTGTCGATTTTAGAAAATCTTTGTAACGGAAAACTCCAAGGCCTCCTCCCTCTTACTCGTCGACACCTACGACAGCTTCTAGCCTTCGGAAAAGACCTCACCATTTTCCGGATGGCGAATGCCCCGGAAACGCCGATGGAATGGAACGGTAATCAACTCGCGGGTGTTCATGAATATTTAGATGACCCTAATCCAACTCCGCAAACGACAGCGAATGGAGAAGAATTAGATGACGAGAAAGAAGAAATTCGCGCCCAAGATCGTGGCAGCGAAGATACCACTTGGGTGGATGGTTCTATGAAGTGGTTACGCATTCGTTTGCCGCAAAAAGCCAGTGGAGCAGTCGCTGAATTGCGTGAAGTTTTACAACGTAACGGGTTTATTTTAGAAACCAGTACGCGGGAGTGGAGATTAGGTGGCACGATTCAGGTGCTGAATTTCTTGGCCCGACATCACAAAATTCTTTGCGAAGATAATCATGCTTACTTTACGCACAATTTATCGCACTCCCTGCGCAATGTGCAGTTAGCCAAAGCGAAATGTGCAGCCGCTGAAGACACCGAAGGCTATCGCTTTGCTATCGGCATTGATCCGGAAGGTAAGACCCCGAAAGTGGTTCAAGAAGCGTTAGCTAGCGGAAGAATGTTCTTCTATACCGACCGCGGACCTCGTCTGATTACCCCCGAATTACTTGAGTCTATTCGCAATGCCCAACGTCGAATCACCGGCGAATCCAAGCGCGATGTAGACCTAGATATGAATTTGAAAATCGGCTTTGCG
>CAIMFE010000163.1 GCA_903840235.1 uncultured Opitutia bacterium
AGTTTCCAAAAAATACGCCGCCATTGTCAAAGGTCGCGGTCTGCGTAGTCCCCGCGGCACTTGGCAAGATTCCCTCGTGAAATCAACCGGTCCAGGCGGTGGCGTGCGCTCCTCCGCAAAGTCATCCGGCGGCTCCCAGGCTATCACGGTTTATCAATGGGTGCGGGCCGCTCAAAATAATTTACCACTTTCTTTATTGCAGCTCGAACCGCGCACGGGTCGTACGCACCAATTACGTGTGCAGACAGCTGAGCACGGACATCCGATTCTCGGCGATCGCACCTACGGAGATTTTGATTTCAATAAAACCGCCGGTACGGCACGTGGATTAAAACGA
Source organism: uncultured Opitutia bacterium (assembly GCA_903840235.1). GTDB lineage: Bacteria > Verrucomicrobiota > Verrucomicrobiia > Opitutales > UBA953 > UBA953. The sequence goes on from CAIMFE010000163.1 coordinate 338, forward strand.
TTATTTCTACACGCTCAATTCACCGAACTTTCTCTGGATTGGCAGGGCGAAAAACTCCACTTTAAAGCTGAATCACCTTTACCCAAAGAATTTTTAGCGGCCTTAGGTGAGTCGGGCGATGGCCCTCCCGCGAAAATAAAAAAGCCGACCCCAACAGGCACATCGGTTTCTCCGCGACTGCGTATTCGCCTGTAATTTATTTTCCGCTCCAAGAAATTCTCTGTTCGTGGGCGACGAGAGTTTTCTGTAGATTGCTCACGTTGATATTTTGAACAGGAACTTTTTCGCGTAATGATTGCACCGCAGCATGTCCGGCGGATTGACCTAAGATAATCCACACGGGCTCCATGCGGATGGATGTCATGGCGATGTGACTCGCCGAACAACACACGGGCACGAGCAGATTGGTGCATTCCTCAACTTTGGGAACAATCGCGCGATAGGGCAGAGTATGTACGCCATCGAAACTAGGATTAGGTTTGAGAATACTGAATTCTCCGCCTCCGATAGAAATCTTTCCTTGATCGGCGTAGGTCGCATAAGGCCAATCATCGATGCCGTACGAACCTAGCCCAATTGAATCACTAATTGAGCCCGCTCGACCTTCTAAATCTTTCTGGGTGATGACGTAGGTCGATTGCATGCGTCGCGCTTCACGCACATAGAACTGGTGTGGCCAGCCGCCTGTCTCATCAAAAATTCCTGGAGTGAGCCCAGTTTCGTTAGCTAATTTTTTATAAATTTCTGGAACCACTTCATCGGTGCGAAGGAAGTGGTACATGCCGCGAACGAAATCTTGATGGAACTTCCAAATCTTAGAACGCGTCGCCCAATCCCCCGTTGGATATTCCTGATTCGAACCCGCTACCGATTGTGCCCAGAGCGATCGACTGGAGTTTTCGTTAAAGACGCCACCTCCCGGATAGTCTTCTAATTTTCCAGGATGACGCATTTTAAGCCCTGCATTAATTTTAATATTATTTTTAAAGGCCCTACGGAAAATCTCGTACTGACGTGGGTCGTAATTTTCAGGTGAGGCGAAAGGAATGCGGTCGGGCTGGCGGCTGAGCTTCCATCTAAAACAATACGCCATGGTCAGTTTATCGGCCTTGCCAGTGCCTTTTGGCTGGTAGTCCTGAAGTAGGGGTAAAAGGCCGCTAGAGGGCTTTCCAGGGGTGTTATAGGGGTCGATATCGTAGGTCACCAGGGCTGGGCGTTCCCCCGCGTAGGATTCATCGTAAGTATCTTGGCTTTCGCGACCGTAGGTATGCGAAACTCCAGCCTGAGCCATTAAATCCCCTTCGTAACTGCAATCTATAAATATCCGGGCGGCGATGCGACGAGCTTCAACTTGTTTCGCTTGGGCGGCGGGTGCACCTAAAGAATCGGGCGGAGCTAAATCTAAAGTAATGGATTGGATGCGGGTGTTTTCTTTGACGACTTTATTTAAGCGATGTTCGTA
>CAIMFE010000164.1 GCA_903840235.1 uncultured Opitutia bacterium
AGTCGCGTGTTCTCCACCGATGAACTCCATGGCATTAAAGAAACCTGTGCGATTTTATTAGTCGAAATCGACGGACATCCTTCCGCATTAGCTGATGACGCCGTAAAAGTTAATCAGTGGATCAAAAAGTTCGGCGTCGCTTCACGCGCAACCGATAACGAAATCGAAGCAGAAAAACTCTGGGATATTCGTCGTACCTGCTCACAGGCGATGTATTCTCTCGGTAATGCGAAGTTAAATGAAGATATCGTGGTACCTTTTAAGAGCTATGTTGCTTTGATTAAATACACTCGAGAGGTACGCGATAAGATTGGTCTACCTACTCCGACTTTTGGTCACGCTGCCGATGGAAACTTCCACGTACACATCATGTACAATCGGGATAATCCAGAAGATTGTAAGAAAGCCGAAAAAGCCATCCACGAAGTGATGAAGAAGGTGGTCGAGTTAGGCGGAGCAATCACGGGCGAGCACGGCATCGGCATCGCCAAGTCTCCTTTCCTCAGTCTGCAACACTCACCCGCTGAAATTGCAGCGATGATAGCAGTCAAGAAAGCCTTGGACCCTAATAATATTTTAGCACCTGGACAAATCTTCGAACCGCTTAATGTCTGGGAGCATCGTCCGGTAAAAGTCACTCTATCCTGGGACAAACATTAAGATGTCATCCACCGTTGCTGTATTTGACTGGGATGGCGTTGTCATCGATTCCTCCATCGCGCATGAACGTGCTTGGCAGAGTTTAGCGAAGGAAGAAAATCTTCCGCTTGTACCCAATCATTTTAAATTAGGATTCGGAAAGTTAAATGAAGTCATCATTCCGAATATTCTTGGTTGGTCTAAAGACCCTCAAGAAATTCGCCGACTGTCGGAGAAGAAAGAAGCCCACTATCGTACCATCGCACGGACTGGACATATCCGACTACTCCCAGGGGTCAAAGAACTCACCAATGCCCTTAAATCATTGGGTATTCCCTGTGTGATTGGCACGTCTACCCATAAGGCCAATCTCGCACTTTCCTTCGAACTCTTTGGACTGGAAGGACACTTTCAAGGAGCCGTTTCGAGCGAAGACGTAACCCAAGGGAAACCGAATCCTGAAGTATTCCTCAAGGCTTGTGCAATCGGAGGCGGTGATCCTAAAAAATCTTTCGTCTTTGAAGATTCTTTTTCGGGAATTCAGGCAGGGCTCGCCGGCGGATTCACCACTATTGCCTTAGCGACAACGCATACCCGAGAAATTTTATTAGCACAGAACGCTCATCATATAGTTAATGATTTATCCGAGGTAAATCCTCAGTGGATTCTGCAGGGTAAAATTTTCTAAGTCAGCATGGAGTTTCGTTTAAAGTCTAACTATGTCCCCGCAGGCGATCAACCTGGGGCGATTGCTGCTTTAAATAAATCCATCGAAGCGGGAAATCTCCGTCAGACCTTACTTGGGGTCACGGGCTCCGGAAAAACCTTCACGATGGCGAACATCATCGCCCGTCAACAACGTCCGGCCCTCATCATTTCCCACAACAAAACCTTAGCGGCCCAACTTTATTCCGAGTTTAAAAACTTTTTTCCAGAAAACGCCGTCGAATACTTTGTTAGTTATTACGATTACTATCAGCCCGAAGCTTACGTGCCTTCGACCGATACATTCATCGAGAAAGACTCTGCTATTAATGAGGATATTGAACGTTTACGTATCAGTGCGAGCAGCGCCCTGCTCTCCCGCCGCGATGTCATCGTGATTGCCTCCGTTTCTTGTATCTACGGACTGGGCTCACCTGAAGACTTCCTGGCCTTAATGATTCCTCTGCACAAGGGATTGGTCATTAAGCGCGACGAACTACTAACCCGTCTCGTTAATAATCAATACTCACGTAATGATGCGATTTTAGAACGTTGTAATTTCCGAGCTCGCGGAGAAACCATCGATATCTGGCCCGCCTACATGGAATCAGCGATTCGCCTAGAGTTCTGGGGCGATACTTTAGAGAATATACGTGAACTTGATGCGATCACCTTAAAAGCAGGAAAGTCGTTGGAGAAATTTGATCTCTATCCAGCGAACCAATACGTCACTTCGGCTGCTCGGGTAAAAACTGCAGCTGATGCGATTCGTAGCGAACTTGAAGAGCGTGTTGCTACCTTCGAAAAGGCTAACCGACTCGTAGAAGCACAGCGCATTCGCATGCGTGTTGAGCACGACCTCGAGATGCTGCGTGAAACCGGATTCTGTTCGGGCATTGAAAACTATTCGATGCACATGTCGGGCCGAAAACCGGGTGAACGTCCCCATTGCTTACTCGATTTCTTTCCTGACGATAAGCTCATATTTATTGATGAAAGTCACGTTTCCGTTTCGCAAATCGGCGGCATGTATCACGGAGACCGCGCACGTAAAGAAAAGCTCGTCGACTTCGGATTCCGTCTGCCCTCGGCGATGGAGAATCGCCCTCTCCGACCTGAAGAGTTTGATACTATTTCGGGACAAACTATTTATGTTTCGGCCACGCCTGCCGCTCATGAGTATAAAGTTTCAAGTGTCATCGCTGAACAAGTCATCAGACCTACGGGCCTCCTTGATCCTATTATGGAAGTCAGACCCATTAAAGGTCAGGTCGAAGATATTATCGGTGAAGCTAAAGCCGTGGCCGCTAAAGGCTATCGCACGCTCGTAACCACCTTAACGAAGCGGATGTCAGAAGACCTTTCGCAATTCATGCGAGAGAATGGACTCAAGGTTGAGTATCTTCACTCCGACATCGATGCCATTGA
>CAIMFE010000165.1 GCA_903840235.1 uncultured Opitutia bacterium
CGTGGATTTACTTCCAACATGAACACCGTGTTATCTTTAATCGCGAATTGGATATTCATCAGACCGACCACCCCGAGACGTTTAGCGAGAGCATGAGTGATACGACGGACTTCATCAATAATTGCAGGGCTGAGCGTGTGGGGAGGTAAAACCATTCCAGCATCGCCCGAGTGAACACCGGCGTGTTCTACGTGTTCTAACATTCCACCAATCACGGTCATTTCGCCGTCAGAAATTGCGTCGACGTCCAACTCAATCGCATCTTCTAAGAATTTATCGAGCAACACGGGTTTACCTGGAGCTACATCGAAGGCTTCACGAACGACGGATTTTAATTCATCCATGCCGTAGACAATAAACATACCGCGACCGCCGAGAACGAATGAGGGACGGAGTAAAATGGGGAAACCAATTTCTTCCGCTAACTTGTAGGCTTCTTCAGGAGATAAAGCGGTCTTGTTAACAGGCTGACGAATATTTAGTTCAATTAAAATGTCTTTAAACAACTGACGATCCTCAGCAAGTGCGATGCTGGAAGGAGAAGTTCCCACAATCTTAACGCCATGGGCCTCTAAATCAGCGGCTAAGTTTAACGGAGTTTGACCCCCAAATTGGACAATCGCGCCCACACATTTTTCGGTGCGATAGATTTCTAAAATATCTTCAAGCGTGAGTGGCTCAAAATATAAACGATCCGAGGTGTCGTAGTCGGTCGAAACGGTTTCGGGATTAGAATTCACCATCACGGTTTCATAACCTGCCGCACGCAAGGCGTACGATGCGTGCACGCAACAGTAGTCGAATTCAATCCCTTGACCGATACGATTAGGACCACCGCCTAAAATCATGACCTTCTTTTTATCCGAGGGCTTTACTTCCGACTCATCACCGTAAGAGGAATAAAAATAGGGCGTGAAAGATTCAAACTCCGCCGCACAGGTATCGACCAAGCGGAAGACTGTACGAATTCCCGCATTGTTGCGCTGGGTGTAAACTTCAGCGGACGTTAATCCCGTAGCAAAAGCAATTTGTCGGTCAGCGAAGCCGGCTTCTTTCGCCTGACGGAGTAAATCGGTATCAACCTTTTTACCGGCAGCTTTAAGCGCTAATTCAATATCAACAATTCCACGGAGCTGACGTAAGAACCAAGGATCGATTTTGGACGCTTCAAAAATTTGGGTTTCCGTCATGCCTGCTAACATCGCGTAACGAATGTAAAAGGGACGTTCTGGATTAGGGCGAGCCAGACGGGCGCGAATTTCAACGTGATCGCGAATGGTGTCATCGCCCATCTTACCACCACAACCAAGACCCCACGCACCGATTTCGAGTGAACGTAGAGCCTTCTGGAAAGATTCTTTGAAAGTGCGTCCGATGGCCATGGCTTCGCCGACTGACTTCATCGCCGAAGTTAATGTCGTGTCAGCGCCGACGAATTTTTCGAAAGTGAAACGAGGAATCTTGGTAACAACGTAATCGATCGTGGGTTCGAAACACGCAGGGGTCGACTTCGTGATATCATTCTTTAATTCATCGAGCGAGTAACCCACGGCCAATTTCGCAGCGATTTTGGCAATCGGGAATCCCGTAGCTTTCGACGCAAGAGCAGATGAACGAGAAACGCGCGGATTCATCTCGATCACAATCATGCGACCGTTCTCGGGATTAACAGAGAATTGAATATTCGAACCACCCGTTTCAACACCCACTGCACGAATCACTGCGAATGAAGCATCGCGCATTAATTGATACTCTTTATCGGTTAAAGTAAGGGCCGGAGCTACGGTAATAGAATCGCCCGTGTGAACGCCCATCGGATCAAAGTTTTCAATGGAGCAAATAATGACGCACTGATCTTTGTGATCTCGCATCACTTCCATTTCATATTCTTTCCAGCCTAATAAACATTCTTCGACGAGCACCTCGTGCACGGGTGAAGCGTCTAAGCCACCTTGTACCATTGTTTCAAACTCTTCGCGGTTGTAAGCGATGCCACCACCGGTTCCACCGAGGGTGTAAGAGGGACGAATAATAATCGGGAATTGTCCGCCGATAAGCTTAATGGTCTCGCGAGCCTCTTCTAAATTTTTGATGACGCGTGAGCGGGGGACATCGAGTCCGATTTCCAACATTAACTTTTTAAATATTTCGCGATCTTCGCCGCGCTCAATCGCATCTTCTTTGGCACCAATTAATTCAACACCGTATTTGGCGAGCACACCCGTGCGCGCGAGTTTGAGAGAAAGATTTAATGCTGTCTGTCCACCGAGGGTCGGAAGAAGCGCGTCCGGTTTTTCTTTCGCAATAATTCTTTCAACCGATTCAACCGTGAGTGGTTCGATGTAAGTGACGTCCGCAGTTTCTGGATCCGTCATAATGGTCGCCGGATTTGAATTAACTAAAATAACTTTGTAACCCTCTTCGCGC
>CAIMFE010000166.1 GCA_903840235.1 uncultured Opitutia bacterium
GCGGAGAGCTTCGGCGCCTAAATTGGGAAAGCCATAAGCGTTCACGATGGTTTTGATTTGGGGATAACGCCACACACGTGGCTTTTCATTTCCGGCTTGGGCGTGTCGTGTTACAGTGCCTACTTCTACGTGGCCAAAGCCTAAGGCGGCGGCTCCGCGCCAGCCCAATCCATCTTTATCAAATCCAGCTGCTAGCCCCACGTGATTAGGGAACTTTAAACCAAAAACATTAACCGGTTTTGCTCCCTCCGGAGAAAGTCCACGTTCCATGAGCCAGCGAAGTGGGGCGATGCTTCCGATTAGTCCCATTCCGCGTAGTCCGCATTGATGGGCCGTTTCGGGGTCCATTGCATAAAAGGCCTTGGATAGGACTTTTTCGTACAAAATTGACATAATAAATCTATAAACTGTTATAAGACCAAAGGGAAGCGGAGAACATCTCGCTAGCGAAACAATGTTTCAACCCCTCTTGACTCTCCGCAGAACTTCCACAAATCCATTCCCCCATGGCCCTTACCTCATCCAAGCTCACGTGGTGCACCATTAGACTCAAAAAAGATACCAATCGCTGGTGGGTAAAAGAAAATTCTGATCCCAAGCATTATGAGCCAGACGGTCTCGGCATTCTTGATCCCTATCAACTACCTTGGGTGCTCGATAATTTAGACCCTCTTCGCGAGTATGGTCTTTCCAATGAAATTCTGGAAGCGGCCTTTGTGCCGTTTCAAATTCACTCAATCGAAAAAGATAAAGACGAAACCGTCCGCCTCGCTCGGGTGGCCGAACATATTCTCGACTCCGAAGAATTACTTTTCGCTCTCCCTAATATCAAAGATGGCGAAAAAGGTTCTTACGCCGATTTTCTCGAACACATTACACGTCTTCGTGTAAAATTTATTAACGACACGATTAAGTTAGAGCAGAAGTTAACCATCGAGGACGTCGATGAACAATTGGGCGATATGCGCAATCAGGCTTTAATCGAAGGTCGTGATATCCATCCTTTCGAAGAAATTACGGATATTTTAGAATTCGTTCCAGCCGGACACGAAGTGCCAACGGACGATGACGATGATGATAAGCCTGCTCGTCCTACTTCTGCGGCTGAAGAAATTGCCGACTTACCTGAAGTTGAAGACGACGATAAGTTGAATAAGGAATTGAAGTGGGACGAAGAAGAGCGCCCAGAAGATATGGAAGGCGAAGAGGGTGGCGAATCGCGTGGTAATCGCCGTCGCTAAGCTTTAAGTTCTTCAGCCGACAATTTTTTGTCTTCGTCGCACAATATAGGCGAAGGCAAAAAACAGTCCGCCTATCGATATCGCCCAATCACCGTGCTGTACCCAAAAGGTTTCAGGCTGATGTTTTTGAGTGAATAGGGGGCCGACCACGGATTGTCCTGAAAAATAGATACTGTTATTTTGAGTCATCGCTTTGGCTTGGCCAAAACGGTTGATGGTTCCACTCCAGCCAGCATTTCCGCATCGAATGACCGGTAGTCCCGTGGAAGCTGCTAACAGAATGGAGTGAGCGTTATGCTGGTAGGCGCCTGCTTCGCGACCATACCAAGCGTCGTTCGTTACCACCACGAGAAGGTTTGCCCCGGCTAGTGCATGCTCACGGGCGAGCTCAGGGAAAACATCTTCGTAGCAGATCAATGCTCCAGCAATGGCGGTTTGTCCTTTGCGATTGGTGATTGGAAATAAATTCGGACC
>CAIMFE010000167.1 GCA_903840235.1 uncultured Opitutia bacterium
AAATTCCTGCTTCCAAGCTTGGCGATCTACCTCAGGAACATCGCGCGACCAGCCGTGCGAGCGAATGGATAGCATTACACTATAGAGTTTATCGTCACTCGTAACAATTGCCCCACCCTCAATGGTTGAGATGTGGTGCCCGTAATAAAATGAGAATGAGCCCGCCATCGAAAGATTGCCTGCTTTTACACCTTTGTATTCAGATCCCAGGGCTTCGCAGGCATCTTCGATGACCAAACATCCATGCTGGGTACAAAGATTACGAATTGCATCCATCTGATTGGAGTGGCCAAGAATGTGGACGAGAATGAGTAAGGCTGGCTGCTCTTTTTTAAGAAGTTGTTCGAGGTGATTAAGGTCGATGCCTAAATCGCGAGAATCAGAATCGCACAAATAACAATTGAAGCCCATTTGGACAAACGGCGATAAGGTGGTGATCCAAGAAACCGCAGGAACGATAACCTTCTTATTTCTCAAATAGCCCGACTCAAGTAAGCTATACGCCATGAGTAGGTTTGCTGAGGAGCCGCTGTTCACCATGATACTATATTTTGATCCAATATAGTCAGCTAATTCGGACTCAAACTGTCGAGTAAGTGGACCCTTCGTAACCTGATGGCCCTCTTTAAGCCAATCAGCAAGCGCTGCCATTTCTTCGGCAGAAATCGTGTTGTCAGCCAACTTTACAGTGCGCGCTTTCATTTATTGAGAGGTTTTCTAGGAAAAATACGATTAAGTGATGAAGCCATTTTTGCTTTTAGGCGGAATAAACCCAATGCGACATTTGCCAGAAGGTCGAGGCGTAAAAACTTTACCATCCAAAGCAAAGTGTAGAACTTACGTGACTCTTGATAGGCCCGACGCAGTGCCCGCTTTTTTTCTACATCTTGGAGGGCGCTAGTTGTTATTGACCCTGCGTGAGAAGAAAAAATAGCGAGAGGCTCGTTGATAAAACCTATTTTGGGGTAATCGAGAGTTACCATCGACGTCATTAGCCAATCAGGGCCGACGCCACGGTATTCGTGTCGTGCAAATGGGACTTTGCCGACGAAGAGCGCATTAAGTATATCTTTTCGGCGGATGATTGTCGCGCCCGGCGAAACCAGACCCGTAATCTGCTTATTCATAAATACCGAAGCAGCATACAAACCACTCGAGCCGATTCTATCGAAGAGCACAAATTCCACCTTGCCGCTTACTTCATCAACCAACGAAACCTTTGAAAATACCAGGCCCACGTCGGGAGCCATTAAGCCCATACACTTTTCAATATATGTGGGCTCCAGATAATCGTCATCGAAATTAATGTGCACGAATTCGCACTGCGCAGAAACGACACCATCCACCCAAGCAAAGTGCACGCCGTTGTCTTGGTCGCGACGAAGGTAGCGTACTTGATCTCCAAAACTACCGACAACCTGTGGGGTGTCATCGGAGCTCCCGTGATCAACAACGATAATCTCGCAAGTTTGCGTTTGGGCCAATGCCGAAGCAATACAACGCCGCAGCATTGTAGCCCGATTAAAGGTTGGAATCACAATGGTTACCAACGGTTTATTCATCTCCTAAAATCTGACGAAGCTTGGAGATATCTGCAACCAATTTGGTGGGCTCGCTGGGCGAAGCTGGACTTATAGTTAATGGTCTAGGTGCCAAAGACTGAACAAAATCAGCAATGCGCGTGCCGGAACCAGATCCTATATTAATTATTCCAGAAGCGTGCTTCTCTGCTAGAATAATAATAGATGCAACAAGGTCGTCGGCTAGAGAAATATCGCGCACATCTTCCATGCCGTGTAAAAGGAAGGGCTGACTCAAATCTTCGGTGGCAAAGCGTCGCTGCAACGCGGGATAGAGAAACGTGCCCTGCTGCTCAGGGTGGTAAAAACTGAATATCCGCCCGATACACCAGGGTAAACCAACTGAATTTGCCGAAAGTTCAACGACCTGTTCACCCATTCTTTTAGATAAACCATAAATATTAATTGGACTAACTGGGGCGTCTTCACGCAAGGGTTGTAATTGAGGGCGGTAAACGTGACTGCTACTGGCATAGAATAGCCAGGGCCGAGGGCTACACGACTCCAAGGCTGAAACTAAATTGGCCGTGCCACCGACATTGACGCGAAAGGTGCGGGCGGGATCAGCCTGAACCGACTGAACCGGCACAACGGCGGCAAAATGTAAAACAGCTTCAGGATGAGAATTCTTAACCCATTCTTGTACTAGCGTGAGGTCGCAAATATCTCCGTTAAAAAGTGAGACCTGGTGACCTCGGTCGAGCAGTTGCTTCTCTGCTATTCGCCCTAAAATTCCTTTGCCTCCAGTAATGCCTATCCGCATCACTCCATTGATTGTAAGTCTTGCATTGATTCAAGTTATATCGGATAGATTGGTATACATTTAGCGCGACTTAATAAAATATGCCTAAAAATTATACGCTAAGTGTCATTCTACCGACTTATAATTGTTCTAGCCTGATTGGAAGACACATTGCATCAATGCAACACTGGTTGGATTTGGCGGACGAAATTATTGTGGTGGATAGTCAATCTACCGACGGAACAAACGAAATCATTCGGCAAAAGCTTCACCACCCTAATCTTAAAATCATTGAACGCTCTCCGGGCTTATATGATTCCTGGAATCAGGCAATTACTGCAACCGAAGGAAAATGGATCTATATTAGCACCGTTGGAGATGTCATAAGCCGTCAGCACTTAGAAAAATTATTGAACGCGGGCGAAACGCATAAGGTTGATGTGGTCATAAGTCCTCAGCGCTTCACCGATGAAGACGGACAGCCCATCATCCAACCAGCCTATTGTAATCCTAAAATATACGAAGCCCTAAAAGGCCGAGGCATCGCCATACTTCCACCCAGCGCAACGCACTTCTACGCCTTTGCATGCGGCAAACCTAACTCACTTTTAGGAAGCGTAGCGAGCGACCTTTTTAACGGCGATCACCTGCGAGCCCGGCCTTTCTCTACCGAATACGGAACGCACGGCGATACGGCTTGGTTACTTAAATATGCCAGAGAAACCCGCCTCTGTTTACTGCCCGAATGTGGATCTGATTTTTGCTTACACGGCAAGCACCCTGCTCCCTCTGAGCCTATCATTGAAACCATGCGACGGATGTATCAAACAGAATTATCCCCCGAAGATACCTGTGATAAGGTTGTCTCCTATAGATTTCTGCTGAAAAAAACCTCGCAACTTTGGTTTGAGAAAAAAACTAGTAAAAAGTGTTCACTAATAACTAAAGCCGCTAAAACTCTGACTTACCTTTATTATCGTTCATGGCTTGCACTTAAAGAGGAAAAAATTGCTTCACAGATTAAAAGGCAGATCTATTTTTTGGAGAGTTAGTTTTAAGCAGAAAAATAAGGCTTGGGTGAGCTTTGGAGACGCTGGATCCAATACCTAATTTTTAGAAGAACTCTTTTAATTTTAGTTGAACCCGCGTGGGCAACGGCGAGGTAATTACGATCAAATTTTGCGTTAGGTACAACCTCAGGGTGATCCGCCCATGACTCTCCCGTAGGATTGTAGGCAAAAGAAGATACCCACCAAGGTCGGCCGACAGAAACAAAATGAGCACCTAAACCCGCAAACCCAATGTTCAGCACGAGATTAACAGCGGGGACAACCGTGAGTTGGCGATGTCTTAACATTTGGACTAAAAATTGATAGTCCCACGTATGGTAATCGCCTGCAGTAATGCGCTCTAAGGCCCCCCGCAACATACGTAGCGATCTCGCGGGCAGAAAATGAAACCAAGGTTCTTCAGTGCCCATCGGTGCGGGCGATAGTTTATAGTCAACCCAAGTCCGTCGCCATGTGGCCCATCCCCAGCATGTCACAATCGAACTAAAACCATAACTACTTTTTAATTTCACTAATGGGGCAAGATTGGTTCCTGAAATTAAACCCACCCTCTGATCATCGCGATAGCAATCCAGCATCGTCGCACAAAACCTAAAAAAAGCCGGCGTGGGCAAGCAGTCATCTTCTAAAATAATACCTTCCGACGCGTCATTTAAAAACCATTCAATAGCTGAACTCACCGCACGACCACAGCCTAAGTTTTCTTTGAGAAATCGGGTCTTAACTTCACAAGGCCAATCGACTTCCATAGCAAGCAACCTGACTTTTTCCACTAGCTCTGCTTCTCCCATTTTTGCGGAGCGTGGCCCATCACAAGCGATATATAATTTGGCGGGGCGGGCTAATTTTATCTGTTCAAAAACTCTCCGCGCTTCACCCGGCCGATTAAAGGCGATTAATAAAACGGGTGGAGTGATGTTGGTATAAAGATTAGTCATTTTTCTTTAGTTTGTCATGTTCCTCAGCTGACAAAATTTGTCGTTCGAGAACGGCCGCATTCCAGGGATTGAAATTTATTAATTTCTCCTCTCTTAAACTTGGCCGAGCAAAACCTTGAGCCGTAACATTAAGCATCGACGCCATAAATGAATAAGTGCTGTTAGCCGTTAGCACATAGTCGGCTTGCGTCATAATATAGAAGTCAAAATAGGCGGCTAATTTTGCACCCACTCCAATATCAGCCGCATAGGTTGTCTCATAACCAGCAAAACGCGTCCGGTATTTTTTAGGGGTCTCCGAACAAATATAAATAATCCATTCGGAAGGATTCAGCCCATTTTCAGACATCCAACGTTCATACCAACTACACGGGGTCCGGTAAAAAAATCCGTAACCGTAGTCACCTCGACGCAGGTGCACAGCCATGATAAAACGTTTTTTTGATCGCAGTAATTTCAGCTTTTGTTGACCTAATTCCTCAAACCTGGGAACAAAGCGAAATAATTTTCGGATAAAATCTTGCTCGGGTAAAAGGTCTAAGGTGTGTCCAATAAAATATCCATTAAAGTTAGTTGAATGAAAATCACTGAGCTGATTGCGAAAATATTTCGCCCCTATGTTGGCGTCGAGTTTACCCAAGTCGGCCCCAGGTCCATCAAGGGATTCCCGACATTCTGGCAGGCTTTGGATTAATTCAGGATTATTAAATCCGAAAAGCTCCTGCCCAACCCAGCGAGGGGTTTGCACAACTCCTCCCTGTTTTTTCGCCACCAAACGCAGGAACATGTATTGAAATAACTGATTCGCGAAATTACCATTGTGCCCCAAATTAGCCATTGCTACGACCGGTTTACGTACAAAAAAAGCGTCACCCCATGAATGGTGCCAAGGAGTGACCATAGCAGCACGGTTGAAATTATGTGCGACCAGGAAGTCTTCTAATTCATTGAGCATCGCACAGCCCTGATAGAGTTCTTCAAGGTTCACCTCGGTATTAATTGCATCAATAAATGGCAGTAGTTCCAAAGAACCACGCAATGCAAGTAGTTCAGCACCTTGAATATCAATATTCAGAAAATTATAATCAGCGGGACGGTGGCCGTGTTCGCCTAAAAGTGTGTCAATTCTTCGTGCGGGCACTTCAACCTGTTTAACCTCTTTAATGGAAGGATATATTTCCCGGTGCTTACCCAGCGCTAAGATTGAGCTACTCTGATTTTGTGATGTTACGCGCAGCTTAATCAGCCCATCTATATCGGTCACCGCCGCATGAACTATAAAAACTATTCCCGGATAACGGGATGCCTTTTTCTTTAATTCAGGAATCAATTCGGGATTTGCCTCAATATATAATATTTTTTGGAAACCCATACTAAGGTATTCCTCTAACTCGGATGCAGTATTCGCCCCAATATGAATCACCCCACGGGGTTTAATGGCATGTTCTTCAATGAGTTTTTTTATATCTAACATTTCTGGCGGAGCCTTTTTGGGGCGACGCGGACCTTTACCGATCAACTCATCGAGGGTAGGGAAATTATCTTTAATGACTTCAACCCTCCCCCACAGTCTCATAAATTCCCTTCTTACTTTTCGCAGGAGCCTTAAAAATTGAGACCTTGAACCCATTCATCAAGAAAAGGTGACTTTAACGTAAATCGCAATGATAGAACTCTCTACACGTAATTATAGAATATACATACTGGCCAAGTGCTCATCGACCCTGTGCGAGATAAGTTTAGTTTTATTTTAAAATCCGCTCTGGATTAAGACCACACTGATAAACCCTCACTTTAATCTTTAAGCATTTTCGTATTTTTCTTAAAAATAGATTAGGTATTGGGCGGGGAATTTGAATAGCCCAGACCGTTCCAACCACACGTATTTCTGCACTCAATTCTCGAGCTATCAATTTTGCTTCCTTGATTACGTCGGGCCATTCCTCGCAATAATCATGACCGCAAATAATTCCTCCCGGTTTTACCTTATCTAACCAGAATCTTAAGTTCGCTCTAAGAATTGGGTTATGGTGCATGGCATCATCGAAGTAGACGTCGATGGGCTTAGACCAATCTTTAACGACCGCAGGACTATATCCTTTAATGGCAGTGATGTTTTTTAACCCCGCCGTGTAATGAGAAAAAGCTTCAAAAGAAAAGGTAGGGACATGAGGGCTTTTGGTTTCGACTAAATCAATAATCCATGGCTCACGAACCCAAGGATCGATACAATAGACTTTTGCCGAAGTATGGACGCTGGTGGACCAAGTAAAACTTGAAAGTCCATAAAGCGATCCAACTTCAACGATGATTCCGTTATGCGGAACCGTTTTTGAGATTTCTTCAAGTGCCCTAAGTTCCAGCTCGGTCATCTGACCCGGAATGTTTAAATTGATCATTAAAAATTTTAAAACTCAGGGTGGTTGCCGAGTTTCACCGTAGTTGTTTTATAACTGAGTTGAATTAAATTCGTTAATTGCTGATTGCACTAGTGCAGCGTCCTCCGCCACACAGGCCACCACATCAAGATAATGAATCGTGCGGTGGGTTTGGGCATAACAATAGCGCATGAAATCGACGAGCGTGCTAACTTTGTTCAAACTACAAACATATTCGCCATAGTTATCAAAAATATAAAAATTATGATAACCTAAATTATTAAGTTTCTCTAAGGTGGATTGATAGGCTAAAAAAGCTTCTGCATTCTGAGGGTCGCATTCAAAAAATATTATAGGTTGAGCCTCTTTGAATATCTCTAGGCCAGAATCAATTACTTCCCAGTCCATTCCATCCGTATCCGTCTTTAATAACCTTAATCTAAATTGGCGGTCTTGGGATTTCACTAATTGCGTGAGGCTGGTTTTGCCTAAAGCCTGGGAGCTTTTTTCTGACACATCGTCTTGTTTCTTAACTTTAACTGCCGTAGCCGTGCCATCTTTTTCTATCAAAGTATACAGGCCATCAGAATTACCGATTAAACTTTTTGTGTAAGTCAAAGAAACCGAAGGAAAGGCTTTTCTCATGGTTTCAATATTTTGCTCGAGGTATTTTAAATAATTATCAGATGGTTCGACGGCACAATAGCGCAATCGTGGGCCCGCCGGGATGATTGCGGCGAGCGTGTCTCCGCAGTTTGCGCCAACATCTATTACGCCATCTCCTGTCGCTAGTCTCTTTACAATATAGGGTAAAAATTTGTCGTATTTTAAATACTTAGCCTGATAGATAGGCAGACGATGCCCCATGGGGAGTTTTAAAACTAGTCCATTAATCGGGTAATCAAATTCTTGGGGAAAATAGGACCTACTCATTGAGTCCCTTAATTGATACCCTCCCGCCATTCATAATCAAATAATAACTCTAATTATATAATTTCACTTCCTCTAATGCTACTATGCTTTATGGTCAGCCCATGGCTTTAAAGACCTTAGGAATTGGGATTTGGGGGACGGGCGTGATTGCCGAGTTTCACGCTCAGGCCTTGAGTGAAATTCCTAACGTAAAACTGATCACCGCTTACAATCGTACTCCCGAAAAAGCCCGTGCCTTTTCGGAAAAATATAAAATCAGTTTCGCCGCCACACCCGAAGAACTTTTAAAAAATCCCGCCATCGATATTATTTGCCTGTGCACTGCGAGCGGTAATCACCTCGAGCCCGCCCTCGCCTGCGCTCAAGCCGGTAAACATGTCATCGTTGAAAAACCGCTCGAGGTCACCCTCGCCCGTTGCGATCAAATGATTTCAGCCTGTCATAAAGCAGGCGTAACGTTGGGTGGTATTCTACCTCGACGATTCGGTCACGGCGCTGTCGCACTGAAGTCAGCGATTAAGACCGGACGCTTCGGACAAATCACTTTAGCGAGCGCCCTCATTCCCTGGTGGCGCAGTCAGGAGTACTACGACTCTGCGGCTTGGCGCGGCAC
>CAIMFE010000168.1 GCA_903840235.1 uncultured Opitutia bacterium
ATGGCTATCTGACACCTAAAAACCAACAAAACCGACCTTTACCATGCCTGAAAATATCGAAAAACGTGTCACCGACATCATCGTTAAACAGTTGAGCGTCAACGCCGAGCAGGTCACTGCCGCCGCTGGCTTCCAAACTGACCTTAAGGCCGATTCGCTCGACCTCGTAGAAATCATCATGGCTTTTGAAGACGAGTTTGGCATCGCTTCAATTCCTGAAGAAAAAGCTGCGTCCATGAAGACCGTGGGCGACGCGATCGAGTATATCAAGGCCAACGCCACCAAATAATTTAACGGGCTCTTAGCCCGTAAACGTGAGCACACCAAGCAATCCTCGCCGAGTAGTCGTCACAGGCATTGGCTGTCTGACGTCTCTTGGTCCCGACACTGCAACCTTCTGGGACTCTTTGTTAAAGGGTCGCTCAGGTATCTCACGCGTCACTCGTTTCGACCCCACTGATTTTCCATCAAAGGTCGGCGCCGAAATCAGAGATTTTGATCCAGGTAAGTTCATGGATCCTAAAGAAGCGAAACGTAACGATCGCTACACGCAATACGCCGTCGCTGCTTCACGCATGGCCGTCGAAGACGCTAAACTCGACGTTAACAAAATCGATTCCGAACGCTTTGGTGTAATCATCGGATCAGGTATCGGCGGAATGGAGACCATCGAAAATCAAGCACGCGTTCTCATTGAACGTGGTCCTTCTCGCGTCTCACCTTTTACGATTCCTTCTTTAATCGCCAACATCGCTTCAGGCGTCGTCGCGATTGAATTCAAAGCGAAGTCAGTAAACTTCGGCGTCGTCTCTGCCTGCGCTTCAGGTTCTCACTCTCTCGGCGAAGCCTTGCGACACATTCGCGATGGCCACGCCGATGTCATGCTTTCGGGCGGTTCCGAAGCGACTATTACACGTTTAGCCTACGCTGGATTCTGTAATATGAAGGCGATGTCTACGGACTTTAATGACACACCCGAAAAGGCTTCACGTCCTTTCGATAAATTACGCGATGGTTTTATTATGGGCGAAGGTTCGGGCGTTTTAGTCATCGAAGAACTCGAACACGCTAAAGCCCGCGGTGCCCGTATTTATTGCGAACTCGCTGGCTATGGTGCGACTTGCGATGCTTACCATATCACTGGACAAGACCAAGAGGGCAAAGGCCTCGCTCTCTGTCTCGACCGTGCTCTCGTCGATGCGGGTATCCAAAAATCTGAAGTAAATTATATCAACGCTCACGGTACTTCGACCGCCATCAATGACCGTTGTGAGTCTCTCGCTATCAAACGCTCCTTTGGAGATTTAGCTCCTAAACTCGCCATTTCTTCTACGAAGTCGATGACGGGTCACTTGCTCGGTGCCGCCGGTGGCATTGAAGCCGCTGTCTGCGCTCTCGCTATTCATAACGGTGTTGTTCCTCCGACCATCAATTACGAAAATCCTGATCCTGATTGTGATTTAGATTACGTGCCGAACAAAGCTCGTACGATGAAAGTCGATGTAGCGGTTTCCAATAATTTAGGTTTCGGTGGTCATAACGCTTCGCTGGTCTTCAAGCGTTTTAAGTAATCGACCCGATAGCTTTTTCCCAAGTTTCGACTTCTCCTTTAATGCCGTGAAGTTGCAGTGCTTGCCTGATTTCGCTGTGCGATGGCTCCGTCACGGCATGATCAGGATCGGCTGGTAAATCGAGCCTAACTCGACGAACAATCGCCCACGCAGCCCACGCCCGCCACTTCTTTTGCGCAGCTCGGTCTCCTTTAACACGATCAGCTAAATGCTGATAATGTACCCGTGCATTGCCGGTAAATTGTTC
>CAIMFE010000169.1 GCA_903840235.1 uncultured Opitutia bacterium
CAGTTTCTTCGTTCAAAAGGCTATGTTTTAGCCACTAACATTAAGGGTGGTATCGATGCCTGGTCGCTCCAAGTGGATCCACAAATCCCGCGCTACTAGGTCAGTCGAGGCTTGCGACACTCAAAATTTTCCTCTTTCTAAATACCCATATGAAACAGTTAACCTTTCCCATCCTAGCATCAATTTTCTTAGTAGGTTGTGGTCCTTCCAAATTCCCCTCCAACTGGAACGGGAGTAATTCTTCCTCCAATGCGGGCATGGAAATGCGCGGATCCGGTTTCAGCTCGATGGCGGAAGCGATTCGCAGTGGAAACATTCCCCCTGAAGCCATTTTAACGACCGTTTATTTCGGTTTCGATAAATACACGGTCGACGCCAAAGAGCGTGCAAAGCTCGATGCGATTTCCGGTCAGGCTCAAAATACCAAACTAATCATTGCGGGTTACACCGACCAATTTGGTACCGAAGAATATAACTTAGGTCTCTCCGATCGTCGTGCTCAATCGGTTCGCGAATATTTAGTTAAAGTGGGCAGCACCGAGACGAACATTGAAGTGCTCGCGCTGGGCGAACAAGAAGCGGACAAAACTGCTGCCGGACGTGAGTCTGGTTCCAGAGACCGTAAAGCAATCGTGGTCGACGCTAATTATTCTGGCCCCATTCGTTCGGGTGCGTCGAAGCCTGTAGCACCTGCTCCCAGTTCTTCAGACGCTGCACCTGCACCAGTCAGCGCTCTCTAATTCGGTACTTGGCTAAACAGATAGCTTAAGGTTGCCACGAGTAGAATCGCCGAAGTCCACACGGCGATTTTACGCGTTTTATCCGTTTGGTGAACCGCACCCCATTTTCCGAATATATAGCATGCGATGGATACAAGAACTAATCCGATATAGATATCACGAATCCAATAGGCGTTTGTTGAAATTCCATTGAGGACCCAGAGTAGGTAAGCGGCGTAGGCGAAGAGCGGTAGGGCTAAAACTTTTTTCAAGGTTTCCATCCACTCGCCTGGCTTGGGGAGGAATCGGGTTAACTTAGGAAAGACTGATAAAAATAAATACGGTGAGGCCATACCGAGGCCCATCGCAATGAAGAGTGATATCGTCTCAACATTCGTCCGCTGATTATCTAATGCGAATCCAATGGCAGCACCGAGTCCAGGCGCTGTGCATGGTGTCGCCACGGCGGTAGCGAGTACGCCAGAGAGGAAGGCGCCCCAAGACCCCGCGGATTGATGCGACTCGGCAATCTTGCCGGCGAATCCACTGCCGATTTCGAAGAGCCCAAGGAAACTCCAACCTAGAATGACCATGAGGAATACGGTCGCTAAGACGAAGCCGGCGGACTGCATTTGAAAACCCCAACCCACGGCGCTCCCACTATTTTTTAAAACCAGAATCAGAATAGATAAACCAATGAAGCTGATAACGACTCCGAGGGTGTAGAGTAGGCCGTGGAGGAGAATGGTTTTATTCTTAGCACCCGCATCATTAACGAAGCCGAGAATCTTGATGCCAATCATCGGGAACACACAGGGCATGAGATTAAGAATAAATCCTCCACCCATCGCGAGGAGTAACCAGACCCAGAAGGGGTGGGAGGCATCGCTTGATTTATAGGGCTGATTGAAGACCGCGGCTTCAATGCCGTTAATGACTTCCTTGGTCGTCAAAGCCTCTGAAAGTATGATCGGGTCGCGTTGATTTTTTAAAACCACGTTCAACGGAATCCCTTCGCGATTATATTTTTTCAGTTCGGCTGATATCGCAGAATCTTTTTTCGTCCAATCCGCCCGCAGGAGTACTACCTTATTCTTATTAAAAATCTGAATCACATCATCGTCATTATAAACCCGTTTATTGACTTGGCAGGTGGCGCACCAGCGTGCGGTAAAATCGATATAGACAATTTTATCTTTATTCAGGGCTTTAGTTTGGGCCTCGATCGACCACGGCTGCCAGATGAGTGTGTCGTTGGTCGATGGGGTGGGCTCACTGCTAGTAATCGGTTCCTCCGCACTTAGTTTTACATGAACTTTGATAAACTTTCCCTGAGGGGTTTCGGCGACGAAACTGAGTGGGCCCGCGGTGAGTGGTTCCGGCGCGTCATGCAGATTAAATTTGATTTTGTTGGGGAGATACAGAGCTGTGGCGACGGCGTAGGCTGAGATGAAGGGACGTTCCGGAAACCATTTTTTGAGATCCAAGTTCTTGGGGGTATCTACATACAATTGATTATTATCAACCGGATGATTCCACTTCGCAATCTGACATGCGATACAAGTGTGATACTTGAACA
>CAIMFE010000170.1 GCA_903840235.1 uncultured Opitutia bacterium
TAAAACGCTCGCTGAAATGGTTTGGGAAATCGCTCCGAGCCAGCGATCCAACTCCGCGCGATAAGACCGAGCAATATCACGCAGGCCTGGCGCTAAATTACCAGTCTGCTCCGCTACCGCCACACGATCTAATAAGAGTCGGGGAAAATATCCCGTACGAGCTAAGGCCCGCGAAAGACTTTCACCCTCTAAAACTCGGTCGGTCGCTTCACGCATTTGTAAACGCATCGCGCGATTAGGAGCCGTCTTTTCTGCCAATCTCAATGCATCAGCGGTGGTGATTCCATTTTCTAGAAGCACGGCCAAGGTTTGACAAAAATTAAGAACGGAAACCCGCATCACAAACGCACCCATTAGAGGCACTTTTAACAATAAGGCATCGGAGGCGACTTTACCTGGTTCGGTTTTACGCCACTGGTAAACGCCTATCGCTCCTACAACTACGGCGATTAAGAAGAGTGGACCAGCAACGATAAAGAAATCTGCAAAGTTAATTAAAAGTTTTGTTGAGAGTGGTAATTTTCCGCCGAGTGAAGTCAGTAAAGTCTGCAGACGGGGTAATAAATAAAGGACGAAGAAAATCACCACCCCGATGGCGATAAAACAAATGAAGACCGGGTAAGCCATCGCGGCGACTAACTTACGCCTAAATTCAGCCTGCTCCGTAAAGTGTGTAATGAGTCTCTCCAACACATCACGAATATTTCCGGTCGCTTCACCCGCCGAAATTAAATTGATCGTCTGACCATCAAACACCGCAGGATACGCACCCATCGCAGCGGATAAACTTTGTCCTTCACCTAATTTAGCCCAAATCCCCGAACATAAATTTCGTAGGCGCGATTTTTGAAGTCGCAAAGAAAGTAAGCGCAGGGATTCACCCGCCGACATTCCACTGCGTACCAAGTCGGCCATCGACTCAAGAAAAGGTAAACATTCCGCGGCCGTGGGTTCGTTTTCTTTAGAGTCTCGATCGCTCGTTTTTTCTTTTTTTGCCGCACCCACTTCTTCGACCTTGAGCGGCTTCCAATCTTTCATCTGCAACTTGCGCAACGCATCACGACGGTGAGGTGCCTCAATCACTCCCTCAACCACGGCGCCCTGACTATCGCGGGCAGTGTAAGTGAAGGACGCCATAATTATTCGTTAGAACTTAAATTGCGGACCAACTCATCAATCGTCGTTAATCCTGCCACGACTTTTTCCCAGCCTGCTCGCGCTAAGGGACGCATGCCATTGGCAATCGCACGGTCGGTTAATTCGCGATTACTTACTCGGGTAATAATTAAATCGTGCAGTGGCTTAGGATGGAAAATTTCGAAGACGCCGACGCGACCGCGATAACCGGTGTTGCGACAACGACGGCAACCCACGGGCTCACGCAATGAAGTAACTTGATTTAATTCAGGTTCACCCATGCCTAAGGATTCCAAGGCGGGTAATAAACGCGTGCGACTGACGGGCACATCTTTAGCGCAATCTGGACAGAGCCTGCGAACTAATCTCTGAGCGATGACTAGTTCAACAGCCGAACCAACTAAGAAAGGCTCCACGCCCATATCGATTAATCGGGTAATCGCTCCCGGTGCATCATTGGTATGCAGAGTAGAAAATACCAAGTGGCCGGTTAACGAAGCTCGAATGGAAATTTCGGCGGTTTCTAAATCGCGAATTTCACCGACCATAATAACGTCGGGATCTTGGCGCAATGTACTACGTAATGCATTCGCGAACGTGAGGCCTATTTCTGCTTTGGTTTGCACCTGATTGGCTCCAGGAACTTCGTATTCAATCGGATCTTCAATCGTGACGATACGCAAATCAGGAGAATTAATTTCCCTTAGGAAAGCATTCAAGGTGGTGGATTTACCTGAGCCCGTTGGACCGGTGACTAAAATAATGCCGTGCGGATAATCTAAAACTTTTCGAATGATCGCTTGTTCGTCGGGCGACATACCAATGCGATTCATATCATAAGCTTCTTTGCGCTGATTCAGTAAACGCAGGGAAACGGATTCAGCGTAAATAGTAGGAATCGTCGAAACGCGAATATCTAAAACATTTTTACCATCGCGGAAATTAATGCGTCCGTCTTGGGGCAAACGACGCTCGGAAATATTCAAGCGTGCCATAATCTTTAAGCGTGAAATAATAGCGTCTTGAAACCGTGCTAAATTATCAGGCAGGGGCACGGGAATAAGAATTCCATCCACGCGATATCTGATTCTTAAATTCCCCTCTTGCGGTTCGAAGTGAACGTCGGTCGCACCTTCGGCGACAGCCTGAGATAAAACATCGGTGACGAATCGAACTACCGCGGCATCCGCATCGGCCTCAACATCAGAAGATAGAGATTCTTGGGCAGGTAAGTCTTCTCCTTCGTCATCGAGACTTCCGCCACCCACACCGTAGTTTTCGTTAATCAGTTGAGCAACGCGTTCGGGCAAAGCTAAAAACCACTTAGGACGACGGGCAGAAAATGTGCTGATCCAATCCAGCGTATCGCTGTCGGGCGGGAGTGGAGAAATTAAGTTAAGGCGGCCTTCTTCGGCACCTGTAATTAAAACAGGAACAACTTGGGTATCGCTCGCTAATCGAGCGGGTAAAATTTTTATACCCTGCAAATCAATCGCGGGCTCTTCTAAAACAGTTAATCCAGTCGCTTGCGCTAACTTATTTAATAAAGCGGCTTCTGAAATATTTAATTGTTGAGCCAGGACCTTGGAACGATTTTCGCGCGAGGTCTCGTTGATTAAACTGTGTGCGGCATCACTGAGTTGACCAGTAAGGCTCACGGGCAATCCATGGCGGGTGGCCAATGACATAAATTATTTTGTGACGGGCGCGGCGGGTGATGGGTTAATAACCTTATTAACCTCTTCGGCGATCGGCGTGGCGTTAATTCGATTCAGCGCGTTAATATTATCTACTGCCGAATTATTTAAAACATAAGGTCTCAGGAATATAACGAGCTCGGTGCGGGTCTTGGATTTCGTGGACGAGCCCAGTAAGTCGCCCAAGAAAGGAATAGGACCGAGGCGGTTAGCATCATCAAGACTCTGAGTGCGCTGTAATCCACCCAGCACAATAATTTCTCCACTCATCGCACTGACGAATGAATCCGTAGAGCGTCGACCAATAATCGGTTGAAGGTTTCCGTCTAGGGTCACTTGTCCTAAAATATCTTCAACCTGCTGCGTTACTTGTAATTGGACTGAGCCATCTTTACCAATGAGCGGTAAAACTTTTAACTGAATACCGATATCGCGCTGCGAAACGGTTGAGCTGCTCACGAGGCCCGATGTACCCGCGGTGGACTGCGTTCCCGTAATCACGGGACGAGACTCGCCGACGAAAAGAGTCGCTTCTTTATTGTGGGTCGTGGTGATCGTTGGAACGGACAAGATTCGCGTATCACTCTTGGTGGGCGTGGTTGAAAGTGAAATGATGCCTGTGAGATCATTACCCGCAGCTAGTGTAGCGAAAGCTGAACCATTGCCGGCCAACGTTCCACCACCAAAGGTGCTACTCACTCCGACTAATTTTCCGTTAGTGACATTCATGCCTAAGGCACTGATTCCACTCGTGTCATCATCTTTTAAAGTAACTTCGGCGATAACCACTTCCACGCGCACCTGAGGTAAGACTACATCTACTTTATTAATTAATTCATGAAGTAATCTTAAGTCGTCTTTCGTGCCTGAAACGACAATCGAATTACTACGCACATCGGCGAGTACGGTGGTCATGCTACTGAATTCATCGGCGCCATTTTGACCCGCACCTGAATTAGCCGCAGAAGCGGCCGCTGGAGTATTGGCAGCTGGTGTAGTAACTCGGTTAGTACCAGTGGTAGATTTACCGCCGCTCGCGGTGGTGGTTGCTTTGGTTTGTCCCGTGATTAACTGAGTGAGTAATGTAGCCACCTCGGTGGCATTGGCATGACGTAAGAAAATGACATCCGTTTTAGTATTAGGATCCGCAATCGCATCCAGCGTCTCAATAAGGTTATCAAAGAACGTGTGTTGATCAGCCGAACCAATTAAAATAATTCGGTTGGTGCGTTCATCTGCGGTGAATGTTGTACCTGTGCTTAAACGAAATGGGGCGCCTGCCGTTTGGGCGGGGGAACGCAGTAGGGTGGTGAGTTTAGTTACCACATCCGTAGCAATCGCATGTTTAAGATTGTACATCTTGGTTGCGACGACGTCCAACTGCGGCCGGTCGAGCTGGTTGAGTAGTGTTTCGATTTTTTGCAGATTCATAATCGAATCTGTTACTAAGATGGCGTTATTACGACCGAAGTAAACCGGAGGTGTAGCGAGCGTCGCATTGAGCATGCTCGCGATTTGTGTCACCACTTCCTGACCATTGGCATGCTTGAGCACAAAAATTTTGGAGGCGACACGTCCACTCGCCGGCAAACTTAAGGTGCTTTCGGTGATCAGTGAAGGCGATTCACTTTTAGCGACGTTATTAGGAACGACTTTTAAAAAACGTTCTCCTTGTTGAATAACGGCGATACCATTTAAATTTAACAATGTCTCGATGGCGAGAAGCGCTTCCGATCGCGGTGTCCCCGCCGGCAATTTCAGTGTATATAAATTAGAAGGGAGTGCTTGTGGACGGAGCACCGTTTTACCTGTCCACTTCTGTAAAAGATCTAAGATTTGAGCGATGGTGACATCATTCAAATCCATCGGACCAACCTTATCATTCGCTGAGAGTGTCGCCACTGGTGTAGCTACGGCCACGGCGGTTACCACAGTCGTATCAGCAGCAAAGCCTGGGAGAGTTGAAAGGGTGAAAACCCCGAGAAATAATAAATTCAAAAACTTTTTCATTAGAATGGTGGGGAAATAAATACGGGGTCGCGGCTGGATTGGGGTCACTACTATAACAACACGACCACCCAATAGTTCGATTGAATTTATTACCTAAAAATCCCTTCAATGGCGTGTAGTGAACATTTTTTCACCTTTTTCTTGCTTTTATTCATATTTGCTAGATATTGGCGACAAATTGATGCGTGACGACATTCCAGAATGGCTAGGCAAGCCACCCCTTCGTGGTAGCGAAGCCTGGGAGATTTGGCTCATGCAGTGGAGAAAATATGCACGCCATGAGCTTAAGGATGAGGCCGCTGATAATCCTGAGTTTGATTACGGCCTACTCTCAACCGAAGAGCGTTGGCGTGTGAATTTACGATTAACCATCAAAGAGAATATTGATGCCGGCCGCGAGGGGCGACACCCACCCGAGGTTTCACCCAAATCGGTAACCGATCTTAATCACGCGGCGTTTGTCTCGTGGCAAGTGGGCCGTTCAACCCGCACCCAAGACTTAGATATCGATACGACTTCACTAGAACAGTGGGTTGCCAAACGAATTAATGCGAGACGACAGCGCATCGCTCACGGTATTCGTTACGGATTTTTAGCCGGACTCGGAGCCGAAGCTGCCGCGCCCTCATGGTCGACACCCGATTACGTCGCCGCCTATGAAGCAGCCTGGGAGATGGGAAATTGTATCGCCATCGAAACTGACCCACGCTGAGGGTTGCGTTTTACGCGCCCTCCCGTTATTCTATTTTCTACTAGTTTTCTACTATTTATGGATACACTCATACCAATATTGCTCGGACTTCTTATTTTAGGAGTCGGCGCTCTCATTTATTTATACTCAACGCAGAAAAACACCGCCGCGGGCTCGAATAATCAAGACCTGCTCATACAGGATTTAAGATCACAAATTAAGACACTGCAAACCAGCCTGCAAAGTGAACTCGATTTAAAAACCAAAGCCTTGCAGCGCGCGTCAGCCGCGGAAGCGATTGCCGAAAGTTCAAAGTCTCAACTCGCCGAAGCCCAAAACAACTTTGCGACCAACCTTGCCCAAGTGCGTGCCGACTCAGAAAAAAATATCGCGGAACTCAAAGTAGCGTTTTCCAAAATGAGTAACGACGTCCTCAAGGGTATGGCTCCTGATGTGACCAAAGAAGTCGCCACCAAGGTGGAACCCTTGATTTCTCAAGTAACCACAGCACTCGAAAGTTATCGTCAGGCCATGCAACAAAGCATTCAGGGACAAGATAAAGCGATTGCGGCAGTCAACGCTCAGATGTCGCATATGGCTGAGGCCACCAAACTTCTTTCTACAAGCACTAATGACTTTACGGCAGTTTTGAAATCCTCCCAGCATCGTGGTAAATGGGGCGAACAAACCTTACGCAACGTCGTCGAGTCTGCTGGTATGAGCAGCTTCTGCGACTATAGCGAACAATCTACTCAAGATGACTCTCGCCCTGATTTAATTGTCAAACTGCCACACAATAATTGCGTCATCATTGATTCCAAGGTGCCCGAGTTTGATGTCGCTCTCGTAAATCACACCGCACCAAATCGAAAAGAACTAGTGGATGATCACGCCAAAAAACTTCTTCGAACCATAAAAGACCTTGCTGCGCGTAATTACACACAGATGAAACACAATAATATGCAGCCCTTTAATAAGGTGATTCTGTTTCTGCCTGCAGAATCATTGCTCAGCACGGCCCTAGAAGGTGACAATGAGTTAATTCTTAAAGCAAACAACGAAGGTGTTTTAATTGCCACGCCGGCGACACTCATGGGTTTTTTAAGCGCTATTAGTTTAACCTGGAAACAACATCAACAATCTGAAAATGCTGCTAAAATTGCGAAAGAAGCAATGGAACTCTATAATCGCGTAGTCACGCTCACAGAACATATTGCCAAAGTACGCAATGGTCTTCACTCAACAGTCGAAAATCTTAACAAAGCCGTTGGTAGTTACGAAACAAGGATTCGTCCGCAGGCAGAAACACTTCGCAAGTTAGGAATAGCCGGAGAAAAACTTGAGTCTATCCCCGAGGCAAACCCCGACGTTCGTCGTATTGAAGGAACCTCCGAATAATCACCAATAAGTTTTTCAAAAGTGTGATTGCACTGGATTAAAGAAGTGTTTCTTTAACCCTCTCCTATGCGCGTCGCCAAAGAAACTGTTGTTAGCATTGAATACACTTTAAAAGATGATCGCGGAAATATCCTCGATACGTCGGTCGGCCAAGCGCCGATGGAGTACTTGCACGGTGCGAGTAATATCATCCCCGGACTCGAACAAGCGGTTGAAGGTTTAGTCGCGGGTGATTTTAAAGCTGTGTCCGTCCCGCCCGCCTTAGGCTACGGCGAATACAGCGAAAAATTAATTCAACGCGTGCCGCTTGATCGCTTTGGCGAAAATAAAGTTGAAATCGGAATGCGCTTTCACGCAGAAACCAATTTAGGAATGCGCGTCTTGGTGATTCGTCATGTTGACGACAAAGAAGCCGTGCTCGACGGAAATCACGAGCTCGCCGGCAAGACGCTTCACTTTGATGTAAAAGTCGTCAGCGTGCGCGCGGCAGAACTCAGCGAACTCGCCCACGGACATCCCCACCAATCAGGCGGTTGCTGTGGTGGCAGTGGTAGTGGCGGCGGATGTTGCTCAAGTGAGTCCGAAGGTTCCTGCGACACCTCTGAAAAATCATCCGATGAAAAAGGCGGATGTGGTCAAGGTGGTTGTGGCTGCAGTCACTAAGCCCAAATCCACTGAAGATTAATTACCGTATCGTCGCGGAAGGATTGTTTTACCGGACAAGCTTCGGCTGCGCGGATTAAACGTGGACGGAGTTCTTCGGGGATTCCTGCGGGCATCATGATTTTGACATCCAACTGAGCTATCCGACGTGGCGGAGTCTTAGTCATATGCTTTTCGATTTCTACTTTTAATCCGGTGAGATCGAGTGGAATCGATTTAGCCTGAATTCCAATAATAGTAATCATACAGGTGGCCACGGATGCGGCGGCGAGATCAGTCGGCGAAAACGATCGTCCTTGTCCCTGATTGTCTACGGGTGCGTCGGTGATAATTTCTGCCCCCGACGTGGAATGGACAGCGCGTACTCTTAAGTCGCCCAAATACTCGCACGAAATTTTAATACTCATAAAA
>CAIMFE010000171.1 GCA_903840235.1 uncultured Opitutia bacterium
GGCATCAGCATCAAGAATAACGTCTCCGCCAAAGTTCTTAATAAACTTTTTAATCGAGGTTGAAGATTTTTCGCTCATGCCCGACCCAATGAGCAGCACGTCTTTCTGTTTAAATAGTTTAGAAAGATTTTTAGGAGGCAGAATGACGCCTGATGTATTAGTAGATAGGCCATTCCACATAGCTTCAGGGTAGGCGACAGCTGCGCGCGCGCGGATTGATTGGGGTAGGCAAGTGGTGACCAGTCCTCCGCCGGCTTGTAGGGCAGCTGCGGTATTCATAATGACTGCACCAGGCATCGATTGCGAACCACCGACAATTAAAATTCTACCTTGTTGTCTCTTCTCGGTATTTGAACTTCTCGGCTTCTTAATCGGATCCAGAGCCGATAATGTGCTACAACTATCGGTGCCCACGCCTAGCGGTAGGCCGATGTCGATGACGCGAATACGCCCGACGTAACGGTTATTTTTAGGTTCAAGCAAGGGACGTTTTAAACATCCAATAGAAATCGTCAGATCAGCTTTGAAGGCTGGACCTTTGGAGTCGTCGCCCACGCCACTCGGTAAATCCACCGCAACGCGCAGCCCTTTCAACGAAGCGGAAGCTAAAATAATTTTCTTCATCTCCGGGCGAAGTGGCGCACGGAACCCTTGGCCCAGTAGGCCATCAAAAATAAGACAGAAATCGGTTTTCGCCAAAGTTTTAAACTTCTGCGAAGAAACTTTCTTCACCCTTTGACGGGTAAGTTGCCAAACTTTTTTAGCTAATGGTGTAGACGGGGATTCAGTCGCAAACACCGCTGTGATTTGCGTTTTATCCGTGGAGGCTAAAACGGCTGCCAATAAGGCATCGGCTCCATTATTTCCCGAGCCAACGAGGACTAGTATTTTTTCGGGGGTACGATTTAAAAAGATTAGACTCTCGAACGCTAATTCCTCCGCCGCACGTTTCATTAAGTTCCAATCACTACCTGGATTTTGTTTTAAAAAAGCCGTCTCCAGCGCTGCGGAATCGGCACAGGACAAAACAGGAAGACGATGAGCAGATAACATTTTATTTTACTAAAACAGCGAAGGCTTCGGCGAGTTGATCAGTGTGGGTTAATGAAACCAATACTTGGGTCGCCCCTTTTTCGTGAACGAGCGCCTTGGCCTTATCATCGAGTACGACTAGTGGCTCACCCTCGGTTCCGGTTTTAACACTACAACTAGTTAACAAAAATTTTTCACTAAAGCCGGTTCCCAGTGCTTTGCTCACCGCTTCTTTTGCGGCGAATCTCGCAGCGAGTGATGGATAGGGATCGGCTTTGCTTAGACAAAAAGCCTGTTCGTCTGGGGTGAAAATTTTATCGAGAAAACTTTGTCCGTGTTTTTGATGAGCCGAGCGAATGCGCGAAATCTCAGTGAGGTCTACGCCAACCCCGATAACATTGCCCCCGTTGAGGTTCATGAAATGTGAGCCTTCATTTCGGCCACCGCTGGACGTACTCCAATCATTAAAGCACGGGACACAATAGTGTGTCCGATGTTGAGTTCATTTAGATGGGGCAGGGTGATAATCTTTTTAATATTATCATAATTAATTCCATGGCCCGCATTCACAATCAACCC
>CAIMFE010000172.1 GCA_903840235.1 uncultured Opitutia bacterium
GTAAGAACACAGCCACCGTGGGGCTTTTTATCCAGGGAAGTGATTTCACCGACGGCTTGGACGAGTCCAGTAAACATACCAAAAAAAGGGCCGTTGTGCGGCCCTAGAAATTAGTTCTTATGGCCTTCGCCGGAACGTTTGGCGCGTTCTTCTTGTTCAATGCGGGCACGAATCTTAATACGTTCCTCTTCTTCGATAGCGCGAATGCGAGCTTGGCGACGATCATCTTCATCGACGACATTGCGTACCTCGTCACTGACATCTTCGGAAGCTTTTTTGAATTCACGTTTGGCTTTACCAAGTCCGCGGGCCAATTCAGGGATTTTAGAGCCACCGAACAGAAGGACAGCGACAATGATAATTGCCCAGACAATAGGACCATCAAGTTGAGCGAGGGGGAGGTTCATAGTGTAGTGTGATATATTGCGATTGCGTGACTGAAGTTAATAGAAAGAGTCCTCAAAACCACCAAAATGTCAACCCATGTCTCCCATCGGGAAGTTTGGTACACTGGACACGTCCAAGGGGTGGGTTTTCGTGCCCAAGTTCTGGCTATTGCCCGCGGCTATGACATAACGGGCTTTGTCCAAAATCTCACCGACGGGCGAGTCTACCTTCACGCCGAAGGTTCGCAAAAGGAGATCGATGGACTCTGCGAAACTATCGAGAAGTCGCTGGACGGACATATCCGTGGGGTTGAACAGAGAAATTTTTCTGGGGTTCGTACCACGAATAACTTTATTATTAAAAAATGAATACTGGTCCAGCCATTGCCGTTAAAGGTCTGACTAAAGATTTCCGTATTGGGCTGCGCGGACTGAAACTGCGCGCCGTCGACAATGTCTCCTTTGAAATTCCGCGTGGGCAAGTCTTTGGCTTGCTGGGTCCCAATGGGTGCGGAAAGAGTACGACCTTAAAAATTATTTTAGGATTAGTTTCTCCCACCGCGGGTGAAGTTTCTATTCTGGGTTTTCCCTTTGCTACAACCGCAGCACGTTCACGCACCGGATTTTTACCCGAAGCACCGTATTTCCATAAATTCCTCACGGGTCGTGAACTCGTGGCTTACTGCGCACGTTTGAGTGGCGTGAAACCCGAATCCGTTAATCCAGCAGTTGAAGAGGCTTTAGCTTTAACCGCCATGACTGAGGCCGGCGACCGAACCATCGGTACGTATTCTAAAGGAATGTTACAACGTATCGGTTTAGCCCAAGCCATCGTGCATGATCCGGAATTAGTAATTCTCGATGAACCGACTGCCGGAGTTGATCCCGTGGGCTCAGCAGCCATCGGACAAATGATAAAAGCGATGAAAGCAAAGGGTAAGACCATTGTTCTTTGTTCGCATTTACTGGGACAGGTCGAGCAGGTCTGTGATCGGATTGCGATTATGGATCGTGGAAAACTTGTCCTCGAGGGCAGGGTGGATGATGTTTTAACCCGCCGTGACCAAACCATTATCACCGTTGAAAACTTAACACCTGAGGCGCGGCGTGCTGCTGAAGAAGTCTTAGCTCAACACGGAGCAAGGGTTACTTCATTCACTCACCCACGTCGTTCGCTCGATGATTTATTCCGTGAACTCGTGACGGGGAGTCGCGATGCCTAATTTTATGAAAGCCTCCTTAACCCGTATTTCATGGATGACTCGGCTGACATTTCTAGAAGCTATTCGTCAGCGCTTCTTCGCTTTCCTAATTTTACTTTCTGCCGCCTTGGTACTCTCATCTGTCTCCTTGCGGTTTTTAGATTTCGGACACGGCGAATTAAAATTCGTCTGCGATTTTGGTTTCGGTGGCATGTTCTTATTTGGATCCGTGCTCGCAGTGGTCATGTCAGCTCAGCTCTTTTTTGCGGAGATGGATAATCGCACGGCACTGACGTTATTAGCGAAGCCCGTGAGCCGCACAGAATTTTTGGTCGGAAAATTTATGGGCGTATGGTTAGTGCTAGGAGTTTTTATTTTCACGCTTTCAACACTCCTCGGTATTATTTTATGGGCGCGTTGCCAGGAGCTGACCGTGGCGGCGATCGAAGCCGGCAAAGCCCCGCCTGAGCTGAGTATTACGGGCTTATTCTCTTATACGGGGATGCAGTGGGCACGCCTCGGGGTCGTCGCTGCGATGATTCTGATGGTCGCCTCCCTGGCCCGGACATTTCTTTTCACCGTCATCGTCGGTTCAATGCTGGTAGTAGCAGGCCAACTTCAATGGTTAGCGCAAGAGACTCTGCTTAAGCCCGGCGACCTTAATATTTTTTCAAAATTATTATTAACTGTATCCACTTATATTATTCCTAACTTGCAGCAGTTTAATATCGGTGACGCCTTAACCCTAGATCACGGATCCGTCGCTGACGGTGCGGTGACCTTGGCGTTATTCTCTGGTATTTGTTACATCGTCGTATTCCTATTCATCGGAAGTTTAATGTTTCGTCAGAGGGAAATTTAATGAAGTCGTCTCGCGTCCCATGGATTATCGCAATCATTTGCCTGGGGTTGGCTGGAGTGATTGCTGAGTTTTCTTGGATGAAGGTTCGGGTTTCGATTCCCGAGATGGGCAAAAAACAAATTGAGCCGAGTCTCGGGCAGGGCGTACTGCTCGGTATCTTAGGTGGATTTCGTACAGTGGTCGCCGACGGTGCTTGGATTAGAAGTTATGTGCTTTGGGAAAGACGCGATCGAGCCGGCTGCGAAGCACTCATGCGCACTTCATGTTTATTGGATCCTCGGGCACGTTATTTTTGGGAGAACACGGGCTACGTGATTGGATACGATATGGCCCACTGGGAAATACGCAAACGGGGTGGATACGCTAAAGTCAGTGCGGAAATCCAAGATGATTTATTTAAAAAATATGGACGACATGGAATTAATGTCTTCGAGGAGGGCATTAAGTACACCGGAGGAAATGTCGGAATTTTAATCTCAGCGGGACAGATGTCGGAACTGAAACTAAAAGATTTTTCATTAGCGGCCGCCTATTACAAACGTGCCTCGGAAAGTAAAAACGCACCCTGGTTTGTCCATTTTATGTGTGCTCGGGCTCTTTGGGAAAGTGGACAAACCAAAGCGGCTTACGATTGGTATCGCGAAGTCTGGCAAAAGAAACTCAGCCAGGAAGATGATCATGCACCTGATGATTTGGAGCATCTACGTTTTATGGAAGATCAATTAAATCTTACCATTCTCCAACGTATCCCCCGTCAGTCTTGGGAGAAGAAAAACTAGTAGGGATTTGAGTCGGATGACTTCTCGGAAGCTTCACCTGAGGCCTTGCGAGGACCCTTGGGCTTGCGCGGAGGAAACTCAAACCACCAACCTTTATCTTTATCCGCTACTAAGTAAGCTTCGAATGCTCGATTGGTTTTTCTGGAGATAAATTTCTTCAACGAAGTTTTACCGGTTGTCAGTAAGGCTTTGATATCCTCGGGAGTAATGGGGCATTTGAGCATTTCGGCACTGAGACCAAAAGTCTTCTTGGCTCCAGCCTCCGCAGCCTTCTGTGGGCACACTCGGTAGCCCGCTGACGGCGTTTGTTGAACGGGGAGGCCAGAGACTGGGCAATTACCCAGAACTGGCCACTCAGCGTCAAAGGCGTCGGGATTTCCGGCAGCTCCTTCGCGTGGGGGTAAATAGAGTACACCTTTGAGTCGACCCGTGGGCGGCTTGGGCTTGGTTTTGCGCTTAGGCTTCTCGACTCCGTTTTCATCTTTGGCCGGAGCCTCCTCGGGTTTCTTCTTCCACGAGATGATGGAATCTTCATCCACTAAATCAATATATCCCGTGTAGTTCTTACCCGACTTCATCGATTTGAAGTCATTAAATGGTCCGATGCGACGCTTCTCAATGAGTTCAGCGAGTTCTGCAGGCGTCACTTCGTGTCCATTGACACCTTTATAAACAATCACCATCGGCTTCTTACCATCCGCCGAACGATCCTGTGAAAAATAACTTTCACCATTCGTCATCATCGGCTTTTTGTCCGACGGTGATAAGACTTCTGGCTGTACCAACGTTGGTTCAGGTTCAACGCGACCTTTATTAGTAAAATCTTCAACTTGCACTTTAATATCGGCAATAAATTTTTTGACTGAGAGGTCGCCGTGCTCGGTTTGTTTTAGTTGATACTCCCACTCGCCGGTGAGTTGAGGCTCCGAGAGGAAGGATAAACCTTTGGCGTGAATAAATTGATGCAACTGGAAAGCCTTAGCCATCGGCACAAGTTCTTTGCCTTGTCGTTCGATATACTTTTGTCCCAACAGGCCTTCGATGGTTTGCGCACGTGTAGCTGGTGTGCCTAATCCACGCTCTTTCATCGCTTCGGCGAGGGCTTCGTCGTCCACAAGTTTACCCGCATTTTCCATGGCACCTAAGAGTGATGCTTCGTTAAAACGTGCTGGTGGCTTGGTCGCATCTTGCTTAACATCAATGTCCGCAACCTTGGCTTGAGGTGGTTTGCCGTCCGCTTCACTGAGTGCGGGAAGTGTCGCCGCGCCTTCCTTATCTTTGTCTTCTTCGGCTTCGGCCTCTTGGCCCCAAACAGCGCGCCAACCAGCAACGACTAAAACTTTACCTGTGGTGCGGAAGTTATACTGACCCACTTGAGTGGTTCGCACGGTTTCTTCGAACTCAGCCATCGGGAAGAATACACCGACGAATCGGCGTACGACTAAATCATAAATCTTTTGTTCTACTTCAGAGAGTCCATTCGGAATCGTGCCTGTAGGAACAATTGCAAAGTGATCGCTGACTTTCTTGTTATCGAAAACGCGTTTACCGGCGGAGTTAAGCCAGCCCTTAGCTAAAACTTCTTTTGCAAAATTACCCACCGAGTGTCCTTGAATTAAAGATTCCAAGACATTCTTAGCGGTCGGTAAATGGTCCTCAGGTAAATACTGTGAATCAGTACGAGGGTAGGTAAGGGCTTTATGTTTTTCGTAAAGGGCCTGAGCAGCACCGAGAGTGGTTTTAGCCGAGAAACCGAAGCGACGATTCCCTTCACGTTGAAGAGTAGTTAAGTCGAACAGACGTGGCGCACTTTCTTTCTTCGGCTTACATTCATCAGTCACCGTGCCGACGCCGATCTTCAAACTCTCTTCCGAAACTTTTCTGGCAGCGGCCTCATCGAAGAAACGTTCAGCTTCTTTGCGATCAGTGACACCGGGGACTTGGGCAACGCCTTTGTACTGTCCTGACTTGATATTAAAGTAAGCTTCGATTTTCCAAAATGCCTTAGGTTGAAACGCACGGATTTCTAATTCGCGTTCTACAATTAACATGAGCGTAGGAGTCTGCACACGACCAGCAGGATAGGATTCGCTGCGGGCACCGATTCTCAATGTGCATAGACGGCTCGCATTAAGTCCAACCAACCAGTCAGCTTGTGAACGACCGACCGCAGAATCGCGTAACCCCGCCTTAGCTTCACTGGTTAAAAGATTAGCGAAGCTATTTTGAATAGCGTCGTTCGTCATACTCGTGAGCCAGAGGCGCTTCACCGGAAGTTCCCGTCCAATTAGTTTATAAATGTAATGAAGAATGAGTTCACCTTCACGACCCGCGTCGCAAGCATTGACGATGGTTCCGACGTCGCTGCGTTTGATCAGTTCTTTTAAAAGTTTGAAACGGGTGCCGTCTTGGCGGTCACCGATAATCGCTTTGAGGATACTGGTATCGACCGTGCCATCGTACTTGTCGGGAAGAATCGGCAGATCTTTTAGCGTCCAGCGTTTATATTTTGGATCCAAGTCTTCCGGGTCCTTTAGTTTTACCAAGTGACCAACCGCTGAGCTAATAATCCATTCGCCGTTTTCGTAGACATCGCCTGACTTTGGAACCTTGAGCACCTTAGCCAAATCCGCGGCAACGGATGGCTTTTCAGCGATGACTAAAGTCTTTAAAACCGAGCTATCAGTTTTAGCAGAAGGGGCCTTGGAGGATTTTTTTGCCATGCGTAGGATTATAACCGCTTGTCAAATCGTGGTTATATTCCTTGCTCAGCGAAAGAGTCATCAAGCGCGGCAATGAGTGTGAAAATAGTGGCGTCTGTTTCGTCGCCCATGTTGGAGATTCGGAAGGTTTTACCTTTTAATTTTCCGTATCCACCATCGATCACCAGTTTGTGACGCGATTTAAGAGTTTTCAGTAAGCGTTCTAAATCAGCATTACGATCGTTCTTAAAGCAGTTGAGTCCGCGGGTAGCGAATTCAGGACTCGGTAATAAACTAAAACCTTTAGCTAAGCCCCACTGACGTACCTTATCGTTTAAGCGACGGTGACGTTCGTAGCGGTTGTCCAGACCTTCTGCTTCAATTTCCACGAGACGTTGTTGGAGTCCGTAGAATAAAGAGATGCAAGGAGTTGAAGGGGTCATGCCCTTGGTGTGGTTGTCGTGGAACTCGATTAAATCGAAGTAATATCCACGATCGGAAAGTTCCTTCGCCCGAGTGCGAGCACGCTCACTGACGGAGAAAATCGCTAAGCCAGGGGGCAGGGCGAGGGCCTTTTGTGATCCGGTAAGAAGAATATCAATACCCAGTTCGTCCTTCTTAATAGGTAAGGTGGAGAATGAACTTACGGAGTCAGCAATCGAGATAACATCAGGGAATTCACGAATGACCGCCATGATTTCCGCAATATTCGAAAGGGTACCCGTCGAAGTTTCGGAATGGATGAAAGTGATACAATCGAACTTACCGGTCGCGAGTGCGGTACGAATGGCTGCTGGATCGACAGGCTTACCCCAATCGAATTGAAGAGCTTCCGCGTGTTTACCACAGCGCTTGGCGACATCGAACCATTTGTCGGAGAACGCGCCGTTCATACAATTGAGAACGCCTTTCTTACAAACATTGCGGAGGGCACCTTCCATCACACCCCAGGCAGAACTCGTACCTAAATAGACGGGGTCGGTTGTGAAAAACATTTTCTGAAGACGGGGCTGCATGTCTTCATAGAGAGCAACGAAGTCTTTGGATCGGTGACCAATCATGGGCTTGCCCATCGCTTTGATGATGGATTCAGAAACAGTGAGTGGTCCTGGAATGTATAAGCGGTAACTCATTTTTGGAAAGTGTGGAGAAGGTCTTTGGAGACGTCGGGGTTTTCGATTCGAACAACTTTTTTGTTCTGGTGGGAAAGGGTAACCGTTTTGGGGTGCCAGGATTTGGCTTCCTCGGGTGTGACCTCAGCAAAGGTCATTACTACTAATAAGTCACCTACTTTACCCAAGTGGGCGGTGGCGCCGTTCAGGCAAATCTGTCGCGAACCAGCTGGCGCGGGGATCGCATAGGTCTCAAATCGCTCACCATTTGCGATGTTACCCACTAAAATCTTCTCGTAAGGAAGCATGCCCACTAAGGCCATTAATTCGCTGTCTATGGCTAAAGAACCCTCATAATCGATGCGGGCACCGGTGACTTCAGCGCGCAGTAACTTGGTGCGTAAAAGGTGATAGAGCATAGACTCGATGCGTCCCTTCTCAATCGGGTTGCCTGCCTGCGTCAAACAAGTTTGCATAGTTTACGCCCATGAGACCTAAACACCGAGGAATATTTTCGACCCTTCGTGAGGCTATTGCTGGATACGCTACTGACCTCGTTTATGACCGTAAAACAGGGCTTTTCGCAACTTTCCTAGGATTCATTCTCTGGCTGCTTTCTCTCGTATTTGAGGTCTTAGTAAAATTTCGTCTGTGGCTTTATCGTCACAGACTCATCCGGGACACCCACCTGGGCTGCAAAGTAGTCGTGGTAGGAAATTTGACCGTGGGCGGCACAGGCAAAACGCCGGTTGTCATGAAAATGGCCCAGGTACTCGCCCAACGTGGACGCAAAGTCGCCATTTTATCCCGTGGTTATAAAGGTGCGAGCGACTCGATGCTGAAGAGATTTTGGCGCTGGCTTACTCAGGGCCGTCGACCCGATCCGCTGACCGTTTCCGACGGTAAGACTGTTTTAGCGGGTCCCGATGAAGCAGGGGACGAACCTTTCATGTTGGCGACTAACTTAGTTAAGTACGGAGTCGTGGTTATCGTGGATCGCAATCGCGTTGAGGGCGGGCGATTCGCACTGCGTCAATTCGGCGTCGATACGATTTTATTAGACGATGGTCTGCAGTACCTCCCATTACGTGGACAGATTAATTTACTGCTGGTCGATAGTCGGGACCCGTTTGGCAATCGTTGCCTCTTACCGCGTGGCATTCTACGTGAGCCGGTTAAAAATTTAAGTCGGGCCTCTTATATTTTTCTTACGAAATCAACGGGCGCGCCGGATCCTGAATTAGTGGCGTTGATTCGTAAGCATAATCCCAAGGTGGAAATCATTTCCTGTGCTCACGATGCCAAAGAGCTCATTGAAATAGATGGCAC